>NZ_JBSFVR010000102.1:0-22003 GCF_053592415.1 Streptomyces sp. NPDC002690
ATCTCCTACCCCCGCCACCCCGACTACGCGCTCTTCCGCGAGATCGCCGACGAGGTGGGCGCCCGCCTGATCGTCGACGCCGCGCACCCGATGGGGCTGATCGCCGGGGGAGCGGCGCCGAACCCGGTCCCGTACGCCGACGTGGTCTGCGCCACCACGCACAAGGTGCTGCGCGGGCCGCGCGGCGGCATGCTGCTCTGCCGGGAGGAACTGGCCGGACGGATCGACCGCGCGGTCTTCCCTTTCACCCAGGGCGGGGCGCAGATGCACACGATCGCCGCGAAGGCCGTCGCGTTCGGCGAGGCGGCGACGCCCGCGTACGCCATGTACGCGCACCGGGTCGTCGCCAATGCCCGGGTGCTCGCCGCCGCGCTGGAGGCGGAGGGGTTCGACGTGGCGACCGGCGGAACCGACACCCACATGGTGCTGGCCGACCCGGCTCCCCTCGGCGTCGACGGACGTACCGCCCGCGACCGCCTCGCCGCCGCCGGCATGGTGCTGGACGTCTGCGCCCTGCCGCACGCGGGAGCCGCCGCCCTCACGGACGGTCACGGCAGGGGTATCCGGCTCGGCACGGCCGCCATCACCACCCAGGGCATGGACGAGGCGGACGTGGCACGGATCGCCGTTCTGCTCGCCGACGCGGTCCGGGACGGCGGGGATCATGATCGTATCCGTGCCGAAGTGCGGGGATTCGCCGAGCGGTGTCAGCCCTTTCACGGGTAGACGAAACCTGTGGAACCGTCACCCGTTCCCAGGTGTCTTCGCTCGTGGGGCTAGGGTGTGGGGCTGAGATGGCCGGCGAAATCTGTGGGGCAGCCCGTGCGTGATTACCTGCTGACGCTGTGTGTCGCGGCCGCAGTGACCTATCTGCTGACCGGACCGGTGCGGAAGTTCGCCATCGCGATCGGGGCCATGCCCGCGATCCGCGCGCGCGACGTGCACCGGGAACCGACACCGCGGCTCGGTGGCATCGCCATGTTCGGCGGACTGTGCGCCGGGCTGATCGTCGCCTCGCACCTGTTCAACCTCGGCGGGGTCTTCGAGCTCTCCAACGAGCCGAGGGCGCTGCTCTCCGGTGCGGCGCTGATCTGGCTGATCGGCGTCCTGGACGACAAGTTCGAGATCGACGCCCTGATCAAGCTCGGCGGCCAGATGATCGCCGCCGCCGTCATGGTCATCCAGGGCCTGACGATCCTCTGGCTGCCCATCCCCGGTATCGGGACGGTGGCGCTCACTCCCTGGCAGGGCACCCTGCTCACGGTCGCGCTGGTCGTCGTGACGATCAACGCGGTGAACTTCGTCGACGGACTGGACGGCCTCGCCGCCGGCATGGTCTGCATCGCCGCCGCGGCGTTCTTCCTGTACACCTACCGCCTCTGGTACGGGTACGGCATCGAGGCAGCCGCCCCCGCCACCCTCTTCGCCGCGATCCTCATGGGCATGTGCCTGGGCTTCCTGCCGCACAACATGCACCCGGCCCGGATCTTCATGGGCGACTCCGGCTCGATGCTGATCGGCCTGGTGCTCGCCGCCGGCGCGATCTCGGTGACCGGGCAGGTCGACCCGGACGCGATGAAGCTCTTCGAGGGGAGCGAGCGGCAGGCCACCCACGCGATGCTGCCGGTCTTCATCCCGCTGCTGCTGCCGCTGACGATCATCGCGATCCCCGCCGCCGACCTCGTGCTCGCGATCGTGCGGCGCACCTGGAACGGCCAGTCGCCGTTCGCCGCCGACCGCGGCCACCTGCACCACCGGCTGCTGGAGATCGGCCACTCGCACAGCCGGTCCGTGCTGATCATGTACTTCTGGTCGGCGCTGATCGCGTTCGGCGCGGTCGGGTACTCGGTGCACTCGGCGTCGATGTGGATCGTCCTGGTGATCGTCTTCCTCAGCGCCATCGGCCTGGTGCTGCTCCTGCTGCCGCGCTTCACCCCGCGCGCCCCCCGCTGGGCCAACTCCCTGGTGCCGCCCCGCTACCGGCGCCGTCTTCGTCCCGTGGAGCTCCCGGGCGACTCGGTGCCCGCGGCCGAGGAGGCGGTGGCCCCGGAGGCGCACGGCTCGCACCTCGCGGACGAGGACGCCGACCGCCCGCCGGTCGCCGTGGGAGTCTCCGGCGTCAACGGAGCGACCGCGATCGGCACCCGTTCGCGGTTCTCCGATCGGCGCAGAGCCAATTCCTCGCGCTGACCATTCGGACGCTGTCGCCCTTACCAGACAAGTCGGCAGGCTGTCTCGGCGCCACGCGGGCAACTAGTCCTCGCGTGTGACAGTTGGCACACGTTTGAGGTAAAGACCTCATCAAATAGTTTGTGATACCGTTCACGAGACCCGGTGACAGAGCCGAAGGACCCCAGTACGTCGGTCCATTGGCCTCAGGCATCGACTCGGACCGGGCCTACGCTCGTCCATGACGACACCATTTGCCCACCCCAAGCAAGCGGAGCTGCCGCCATGCCGACCAACGACGCCCGGACTCTCCTCCACACCGCCCTGCCCACCGCTGCCGCCGGCGCGATCGCCGTAGCCATCGGTGCCGGCGTGGCCGGTGGCAAGGGGGCCCTCGGCGCGCTCGTCGGGACGCTGGTCGTGATTCTCTTCATGGGGATCGGACTCGTCGTCCTGCAGCGGACCGCCCGGTCTCTCCCGCACCTGTTCCAGGCCATGGGGTTGATGCTGTACACCGCGCAGCTTCTGCTGGTGTTCATCTTCGTCGCCGCGTTCAAGAACACGACCGTGTTCAACCCGAAGGCGTTCGCGATCACGCTGGTCGCGCTCACCCTCGTATGGATCGGTGCTCAGGCACGGGCGCACATGAAGGCCAAGATCCTCTACGTCGAACCCGAGTCCAGCAAGGCTGAGAAGCCCGAAAAGACCGGCTCCCCGACGTGAAGGGTAGGGGCGGAATAAACGCCCGTTCCGGACCCTGCTATCGTCCGGTTCCAACTGCGGCACTGCGGGCGCGGGCATGTGAGCTGACGCCTGCCCGATCGCGAGGCTCACATGCCTGACTGCCGCTCTCACATCCGAAACACCAGTCCAGTGCCGAACCGCGGCTGCGCGCCGCGCCGACACAACGAGGTTGCCGTACCTATGCGCCACGCTGAAGGAGCCCGCGGTGAGTGCTGACCCGACACAGGTGCTCGCCTTCGAGACCGATTGCCACATCTTTGACGGTTGTGGTTTCCCGGCACCCGGCCTGCACTCGTTCCTGTTCGAACCCCTCTGGGGCGATGCGGACAGCAACCTGTACTTCAACAAGCCGATGTTGCTGGCCCTGCTGGGCTCGGTCATCATCGTCGGTTTCTTCTGGGCCGCGTTCGCCAAGCCCAAGATCGTCCCCGGCAAGCTGCAGTCCGTCGCCGAGATGGGCTACGACTTCATCCGCCGCGGTGTCGTGCACGAGACCATCGGTAAGCGCGAGGGCGAGAAGTACGTCCCGCTCATCGTCTCGCTGTTCTTCTTCGTCTGGATGATGAACCTCTGGTCGATCATCCCGGTCGCCCAGTTCCCGGTGACGTCGATCATCGCCTACCCGATCGCGCTCGCTCTGATCGTCTACGTGCTCTGGGTGAGCCTGACGTTCAAGAAGCACGGCTTCGTCGGGGCCTTCAAGAACTTCACCGGCTACGACAAGTCGCTCGGCCCGGTGCTGCCGCTGGCCATGCTGATCGAGTTCTTCTCGAATCTGCTGGTCCGCCCGTTCACGCACGCGGTGCGTCTCTTCGCGAACATGTTCGCGGGTCACACGCTGCTGCTGCTGTTCACGATCGCCAGCTGGTACCTGCTCAACGGCATCGGTATCGCCTACGCCGGCGTCTCGTTCGTGATGGTCATCGTGATGACCGCGTTCGAGCTCTTCATCCAGGCGCTTCAGGCGTACGTCTTCGTGCTCCTGACCTGCACCTTCATCCAGGGCGCGCTCGCCAAGCACCACTGAGCATCACGCACCCGACCCTAATTCGTCCGATGGCCAACCTCCATCGGTCCTTTGAAAGAGAAGGAAGACTGGCATGTCCCAGACCCTTGCTGCCGTCAGCGGCTCCCTCGGCTCCATCGGTTACGGCCTCGCCGCCATCGGCCCCGGCGTCGGCGTCGGCATCATCTTCGGTAACGGCACCCAGGCTCTCGCCCGTCAGCCCGAAGCTGCCGGCCTGATCCGCGCCAACCAGATCCTCGGCTTCGCATTCTGTGAGGCGCTCGCCCTCATCGGTCTGGTCATGCCGTTCGTCTACGGCAAGTGATCCTCGGATCCACGACCAGCAACCGAGACGAAAGGCACTGATGTGAACCCTCTGGTTCAGCTCGCGGCCGAAGAGGCGGAAAACCCCCTCATCCCGCCGATTCCCGAGCTCGTCATCGGCTTCATCGCCTTCATCATCGTCTTCGGTTTCCTCGCCAAGAAGCTCCTCCCGAACATCAACAAGGTTCTGGACGAGCGTCGCGAGGCCATCGAAGGCGGTATCGAAAAGGCCGATGCGGCCCAGACCGAGGCGCAGAGCGTTCTTGAGCAGTACAAGGCTCAGCTCGCCGAGGCGCGTCACGAGGCCGCTCGACTGCGCCAGGAGGCGCAGGAGCAGGGCGCCGTCATCATCCAGGAGATGAAGGCGGAAGGCCAGCGGCAGCGTGAGGAGATCATCGCTGCCGGTCACGCCCAGATCGAGGCCGACCGCAAGTCCGCGGCCGCCGCGCTGCGTCAGGACGTGGGCAAGCTCGCCACCGACCTGGCCGGCAAGCTCGTCGGCGAGTCCCTCGAGGACCACGCCCGGCAGAGCGGCACCGTCGACCGGTTCCTCGACGAGCTCGAGGCGAAGGCCGAGGCCGTCCGATGAACCACGCGAGCCGCGAGGCACTGGCTGCCGCGCGCGAGCGACTCGACGCGCTGACCGACAACACGTCGGTCGACGCCGAGAAGCTCGCAGAAGAGCTGGCATCCGTCACCGCGCTGCTCGACCGTGAGGTCTCGCTGCGTCGGGTCCTCACCGACCCGGCGCAGAGCGGCGAGGCCAAGGCCGAGCTCGCGGGCCGGCTGCTCGGCGGTCAGGTGAGCGGCGAAGCCGTCGACCTGATCTCGGGCATGGTCCGCTCGCGCTGGTCCTTCTCGCGCGACCTGGTGGACGCGGTCGAGGAGCTGGCGGCCACCGCCGACCTCACCGCGGCCCAGCGTGCGGGAGCGCTCGACGACGTCGAGGACGAGGTGTTCCGGTTCGGCCGGATCGTCTCCTCCGACACGGCGCTGCGCTCCGCGCTCACCAGCCGTACGGCCACTCCGGCCGCCAAGGGCACGCTGCTGCGCAGCCTGCTCGGCGGGAAGAGCCGCCCGGCGACCGAGCGTCTCGTCACGCGCCTGGTCACGCACCCCCGTGGACGTAGCCTGGAAGCAGGGCTCGACGCCCTGTCCAAGCTCGCCGCCGCACGTCGCGAACGCACGGTGGCCGTGGTCACCTCGGCGGTACCGCTGACCGACGTGCAGAAGCAGCGCCTCGGCGCGGCGCTGGCGAAGATCTACGGCCGGCAGATGCACCTGAACCTGGACGTGGACCCTGAGGTCCTCGGCGGAGTTTCGGTGCGCGTCGGTGACGAGGTCATCAACGGCACCATCGCGGACCGCCTCGACGAGGCGACCCGCCGCATGGCCGGCTGACGCCAGCCTTCGCTTTAACTGAACGAGCAACACCTGCGGCCCGGTTGGGCCGTGCAGAAACTGCAGAAGATTCCTGGGGGTCGGCCCCCAGACCCCCTTAAGAAACTTCGGGCCCAACAAGGAGAGCAGGGAACCCAGATGGCGGAGCTCACGATCCGGCCGGAGGAGATCCGGGACGCACTGGAGAACTTTGTCCAGTCGTACCAGCCGGACGCGGCCTCGCGCGAGGAGGTCGGTACGGTCAGCGTTGCCGGCGACGGCATCGCGAAGGTGGAGGGCCTGCCCTCCGCCATGGCGAACGAGCTGCTGAAGTTCGAAGACGGCACCCTCGGTCTCGCCCTCAACCTCGAAGAGCGCGAGATCGGTGCGATCGTCCTCGGCGAGTTCAGCGGTATCGAGGAGGGCCAGCCGGTGCAGCGCACCGGTGAGGTGCTCTCCGTCGGCGTCGGCGAGGGTTACCTCGGCCGCGTCGTCGACCCGCTCGGCAACCCGATCGACGGTCTCGGCGAGATCGCGACCGACGGCCGACGCGCCCTCGAGCTGCAGGCCCCGGGCGTCATGGTCCGCAAGTCGGTCCACGAGCCCATGCAGACCGGCTACAAGGCCGTCGACGCGATGGTGCCGATCGGCCGCGGCCAGCGTCAGCTGATCATCGGCGACCGTCAGACGGGTAAGACCGCTCTGGCCGTCGACACGATCATCAACCAGCGCGACAACTGGCGCTCGGGCGACGTGAACAAGCAGGTGCGCTGCATCTACGTCGCCATCGGCCAGAAGGGCTCCACCATCGCCTCGGTGCGCGGTGCCCTCGAAGAGGCCGGCGCGCTGGAGTACACGACCATCGTCGCCGCCCCGGCGTCCGACCCGGCCGGCTTCAAGTACCTGGCGCCGTACACCGGTTCGGCCATCGGTCAGCACTGGATGTACCAGGGCAAGCACGTCCTGATCGTCTTCGACGACCTTTCGAAGCAGGCCGACGCCTACCGCGCCGTCTCGCTGCTGCTGCGCCGTCCGCCGGGCCGCGAGGCCTACCCGGGCGACGTCTTCTACTTGCACTCGCGTCTGCTGGAGCGCTGCGCCAAGCTCTCCGACGAGATGGGTGCCGGTTCGATGACCGGTCTGCCGATCGTCGAGACCAAGGCGAACGACGTGTCGGCGTTCATCCCGACCAACGTCATCTCCATCACCGACGGCCAGTGCTTCCTGGAGTCCGACCTGTTCAACGCGGGTCAGCGTCCGGCGCTCAACGTCGGTATCTCGGTCTCCCGAGTCGGTGGCTCCGCCCAGCACAAGGCCATGAAGCAGGTCTCCGGCCGACTGCGCGTGGACCTCGCCCAGTACCGCGAGCTGGAGGCGTTCGCCGCCTTCGGTTCCGACCTGGACGCGGCCTCCAAGTCGTCGCTGGAGCGCGGTAAGCGCATGGTCGAGCTGCTGAAGCAGCCGCAGTACGCCCCGTACCCCGTCGAGGAGCAGGTCGTCTCCGTCTGGGCCGGCACCACCGGCAAGATGGACGACGTCCCGGTCGAGGACATCCGTCGCTTCGAGAGCGAGCTGCTGGACTACCTGCGCCGCGAGCGCAAGGACCTCCTCACCAGCATCGTCGAGGGCGGCAAGATGTCGGACGACACGCTGCAGTCGATCGCTGACGCCATTGCCGCGTTCAAGCAGCAGTTCGAGACCTCGGACGGCAAGCTTCTGGGCGAGGGCTGATCGATGGGCGCTCAGCTTCGCGTTTACAAGCGCCGCATCCAAGCCGTCACCGCGACCAAGAAGATCACCAAGGCGATGGAGATGATCGCCGCCTCGCGCATCGTCAAGGCGCAGCGCAAGGTGGCGGCGTCGCTGCCGTACGCCACCGAGCTCACCCGCGCGGTGACCGCGGTGGCGACCGGCTCCACCACCAAGCACCCGCTCACCACCGAGGTCGAGGCTCCGGCCCGGGTCGCGGTCCTGCTCCTCACGAGCGACCGCGGTCTGGCCGGCGGCTACTCCTCCAACGCCATCAAGGCGGCGGAGCGCCTCCGGGAGCGTCTTGGCGCGGAGGGCAAGGAGGTCGACACCTACATCGTCGGCCGCAAGGGTGTCGCGTACTACGGCTTCCGTGAGCGCACGGTCGCGGAGTCCTGGACGGGCTTCACCGACAACCCGTCGTACGCGGACGCCAAGGCGATCGCCGCCCCCCTCATCGAGGCCATCACCAAGGACTCGGCCGAGGGCGGTGTCGACGAACTGCACATCGTCTTCACGGAATTCGTGTCGATGATGACGCAGAACGCCATCGAAGGCCGGATGCTGCCGCTCTCCCTCGACCAGGTCGCGGAAGAGAACGGCACGAAGGGGGAGATTCTTCCCCTGTTCGACTTCGAGCCGTCGGCTGAGGACGTCCTCGACGCCCTTCTGCCGCGCTACGTCGAGAGCCGCATCTACAACGCGCTGCTGCAGGCCGCTGCTTCCGAGCACGCTGCCCGCCGCCGCGCGATGAAGTCGGCGACCGACAACGCCGGGGATCTCATCAAGAGCCTCTCCCGGCTTGCCAACGCGGCCCGCCAGGCCGAAATCACCCAGGAAATCAGCGAGATCGTCGGTGGTGCCAGTGCGCTGGCCGACGCGAACGCGGGGAGTGACAAGTAATGACGACCACAGTTGAGACGGCCGTTGCCACGGGCCGCGTCGCCCGGGTGATCGGCCCGGTCGTCGACGTGGAGTTCCCCGTCGACGCGATGCCGGAGATCTACAACGCGCTGCACGTCCAGGTCGACGACCCGGCCGAGGCCGGCGCCCGTAAGACGCTGACCCTCGAAGTCGCCCAGCACCTGGGTGACGGCGTGGTCCGCGCGATCTCGATGCAGCCGACCGACGGTCTGGTCCGCCAGGCCCCGGTGACCGACACGGGCACGGGCATCACCGTCCCCGTCGGTGACGTGACCAAGGGCAAGGTCTTCAACACCCTCGGTCAGATCCTGAACGAGCCGGAGGCCGAGGCGCAGATCACCGAGCGCTGGCCGATCCACCGCAAGGCCCCGGCCTTCGACCAGCTCGAGTCGAAGACCGAGATGTTCGAGACCGGCCTGAAGGTCGTCGACCTGCTGACCCCGTACGTCAAGGGCGGCAAGATCGGTCTGTTCGGTGGTGCGGGCGTCGGCAAGACGGTCCTCATCCAGGAAATGATCATGCGTGTGGCGAAGCTGCACGACGGTGTGTCGGTGTTCGCCGGTGTCGGCGAGCGCACCCGTGAGGGCAACGACCTCATCGACGAGATGACCGACTCGGGCGTCCTGGACAAGACCGCGCTGGTCTTCGGCCAGATGGACGAGCCGCCGGGCACCCGTCTGCGGGTCGCGCTGTCCGCCCTGACCATGGCGGAGTACTTCCGCGATGTGCAGAAGCAGGACGTGCTGCTCTTCATCGACAACATCTTCCGCTTCACGCAGGCCGGTTCCGAGGTCTCCACGCTGCTCGGCCGCATGCCGTCCGCAGTGGGTTACCAGCCGACCCTGGCCGACGAGATGGGTGTGCTCCAGGAGCGCATCACCTCGACGCGTGGTCACTCGATCACCTCGATGCAGGCGATCTACGTCCCCGCGGACGACCTGACCGACCCGGCCCCGGCCACCACGTTCGCCCACCTCGACGCGACGACGGTTCTCTCCCGTCCGATCTCCGAGAAGGGCATCTACCCGGCCGTGGACCCGCTGGACTCCACGTCCCGCATCCTGGACCCGCGTTACATCGCGCAGGACCACTACGACACGGCCAGCCGTGTCAAGGGAATCCTGCAGAAGTACAAGGACCTCCAGGACATCATCGCGATCCTCGGTATCGACGAGCTGGGCGAAGAGGACAAGCTCGTCGTTCACCGTGCCCGTCGCGTCGAGCGCTTCCTGTCGCAGAACACCCACGCCGCCAAGCAGTTCACCGGCCTGGACGGTTCGGACGTTCCGCTCGACGAGTCGATCGCCGCGTTCAACTCCATCTGCGACGGCGAGTACGACCACTTCCCCGAGCAGGCGTTCTTCATGTGCGGTGGCATTGAGGACCTCAAGGCCAACGCCAAGGAGCTCGGCGTTTCCTGAGCCTCCGGCTCACCGAGGGGGGTGGGCGTGTCCCACCCCCCTCACCACGCCCCGTAGAATTGACCCAACACCCGGCATCTGCTGCCGGGTGGTGACCCGAGGAGCCACCCTTGGCTGCTGAGCTGCATGTCGAGCTGGTCGCCGCGGACCGCAGTGTCTGGTCCGGCGAGGCCACCCTGGTCGTCGCACGCACCACGTCCGGCGACATCGGCGTCATGCCCGGTCACCAGCCGCTTCTGGGTGTGCTGGAATCGGGCCCGGTGACCATCCGTACGAGCGAGGGCGGCACCGTCGTCGCCGCCGTGCACGGTGGTTTCATCTCGTTCGCGGACGACAAGCTGTCGCTGCTGGCCGAGATCGCCGAGCTTGCCGACGAGATCGACGTCCAGCGTGCCGAGCGCGCGCTGGAGCGGGCGAAGTCGGACACGGACGCCGCCGCCGAGCGGCGCGCGGACGTGCGACTGCGTGCGGTGTCGGCGCACTAGCGCCGGCAGTGTGACCCGGACGGGGCGTCAGCGCTCCTGACGGCAGAAGTTTTTACTCAGCCGCGGCCCGAGCTGGAATCATCCAGACCGTGTCGCGGCTGAGGCGATGCGGGTGCGGTTCGTTTTCTGGTTACTCGACGATGCGAGGAGGTCGGTGGAGATGGTCCTCGCGTTGTGGGTGGGCGGAGTCGTCCTCGTACTGATCCTGGTAGGACTCTTCGTCTTCGGTCTGCGCCGGCGGCTCATCCAGCGCTCGGGCGGGACCTTCGACTGCAGTCTGCGCTGGGACGTGTCCACGGAACCCGACCCCACCGGCAAGGGCTGGGTCTACGGAGTCGCCCGCTACAGCGGTGACCGGGTCGACTGGTTCCGGGTGTTTTCCTACTCCCCGCGTCCGCGCCGCGCCCTGGAGCGCGGTGCCATCGAGGTGGTCGACCGCCGGCTCCCCGAGGGCGAGGAGGAGTTGGCGCTGCTCTCCGACTCCGTCGTGCTCGGCTGTCTCCTGCGGGGGACCCGCCTGGAGCTGGCGATGAGCGAGGACGCGCTGACCGGTTTCCTCGCGTGGCTGGAGGCGGCGCCGCCCGGCCAGCGGGTCAACGTGGCGTAGGGCGGTACGTGCGCGGGGCGCGTCCCGCGGTGAACGTTTCTCCGGGACCAGCCGTCCCGGGCAGGGCCGGGTGATCGCTCCCCGGCCTTCTCTGTTTTCCGGTGTCCTACCGGGTGCGTACGGCCCTGTTCCGCCGCGGCCCCTCCCCGCCGGGGCGCATCGACGCTCCGCACCACGCCAGGGTCAGCAGTCCGCAGGAGCCCGCGGTCGCGATCACGAGGTGGAGCGGCAGGAACTCCGCGACGACGCCGGCGGCGGCGAAGCCCAGCCCCTGGGTGATCATCAGACCCGCGAGGGTGATGGTCAGCGCCCGCCCGCGCAGGTCCTCGGGGGTGGCGTCGAGGACCCGCTGGTCCAGCCCCATGGCGTAGGTGAAGCCGAGACCGCACACCGCCAGCAGAGCCACTGATGCCCACAGACCGGGTCGGAACGTGAACCCGAGCAGCGGGAGGAACATCAGCACGGCGGTCGGCAGCACCATCCGGACCCGTGTGCCCGCGGTGAGCAAGGTGCCGGCCAGCAGCTCGCCGACCACCGAGCCCGCCGGCGCGGCACACAGCAACAGCCCCACGGCAGCCGGGCCGCCGCCGAGAGCGTCCGCGTAGGGCGAAGCCAGAGCTTCGGGGGCGACGGCGAAGGCCGGCGGCAGCCAGGTCAGCAACAGCAACGGACGGAGCCCGGGGACAGCCGGCACCTGCCGTACGCCCGACAGGGACGCACGAGCCACCGAAACGTGCGCACCGCCCTCCGGCGGGCGGGCCGACCGGCGGCTGGTCCCGAACCGGAGGAGCAGAACCGCCAGACCGAACCCCGCTGCCGCCGAGAGCAGGGCCTGCGAGGGGGAGACCACGAGGAGGAGCAGCCCGCCGACCGCGAAGCCGACGATCTGGGTGCTCTGCGAGACGAGCCGCAGCAAGGACCGGCCGAGCGCGTAGCCGGAGCCGGACAGCAGGTCCGGCAGGCCCGCCGCGCGGGCCCCCTGGAAGACCGGGGCGACAGTGCCGAGTGCCAGCAGCAGGACGAGCAGGACGGGAACGGGCACTCCGGGAAGCGCCATGGCGGCGACCACCACGCAACTGACCGCCTGGCAGGCCACCATGACGTCACGGGCGGGATGCCGGTCGGCCGCGGCCGACAGCAATGTCGCTCCGAAGACATATGGAGCGAAGCCCAGGGCGAACGTCAGAGAGGACAGCAGCGGAGACTGCGTCCTCTGGTACACCATGACCGAGAGCGTGATCTGTGCGACGACATTGCCCGAAGTCGCGATGATCTGCGCGAGGAGGATCATGCGGAACTCGCGTACGGCCAGGACCGTACGGTAGGTCGTGGGCGCGGTGGAAAGGGCGGCCGAGTCGCGCTGCCGAGGGGCGCGGGAGCTGTGCTGAGACATGGAACGCAGCATCCGCATCACCCCGGCGCCGTTCAATGGATTCGGAAACAACCGAATCCTCCGGCCTGTTGCGGCCATGAGACGAACGAGGTGCGGCCATGGCGGTGCGGTTGCTCGTGGAGACGGACGACCTGCTGAGATGCCGCTTCGCGCGCTCCCCGCTGTGGGAGACCGTCGCTGCCGTGCGGACCCTCGCGGATCCCCGTCGCCAGGTGTACCACCTCCCCTGGCTGAGGACGCTCGATCCCCGGCTCGACGAGAAGCAGCTCTCCCCGCTCCTGGCCCTCCTCCCGCGTACCGGGTACACACCGGACTTCCTGACCCCACCACCGGCCGGCCCGGCCTCGGAGATCGAGGAGGAACTGGCCCGGGTCGCGGACACCCCCATCGCGCACGTGAGGGAGGAACTCGACCGTTGTCTCCACGGGCCCGAACGGAACACACCGCTGCCCCCGGATCGGGCCGACCGTCTCCTGGCCGACCCCGGCCGCACTCTCGCGTCGCTCGTCACCCTGATCCGTACCTGCTGGAACTGGCTCGTCGCTCCGCAGTGGCCCCGGCTCCGGGACGTGCTCGACGCCGACATCGGCGTGAGGTCAAGGCAGTTGACCGAGGGCGGACTCCATCGGGTGCTCACCGGGTTGCACCCAGCCATCACCTGGGACGAACCCGGCGCGCTGCGCATCGCGGCTCCTCACCGGAGCCGGCACCCTCTCAACGGACAGGGGCTCCTGCTCCTGCCGAGCGCCTTCGTCTGGCCGGCGCTCACCGTGGTGGTCGAAGCGCCCTGGCAGCCCACCGTGATCTATCCGGCGCGCGGGATCGGTGACCTCTGGCAGTCCTCACCCAGTCCGTCAGCCTCCCAGAGCCTCCAGCGCCTCATCGGACGGACCCGCGCCCAGGTGCTGACCAGCCTGAGCGAGCCCCTCTCGACCAGCACCCTGGCCCGGATCCTCGGCCTGAGCCCCGCCACCGTCTCCGCGCACCTCACCGCACTCCACGACGCGGATCTGGTCAGTCGCCGTCGCGTGGGTCGCACGGTCTACTACGCGCCCACCGCTCTGGGCACGGCACTGACCCGGACTCCGCCCACCGGACCGAGACCACCGGAGGATGGACGGACCGTGCCCCCGTCGCGGTGAAGCCCGGTGGGCCCCTCCGCGCACTGGGGCTGGCGTGCCCCCTCCGCGTACGACCCCGGTCACGACCCCGCTTACGACTTCCAGGAACGACGAAAGACCGGGGAGACAGGGGGCGGACCTGTCTCCCCGGCGCTTTCGGGGGTGGTGCTCTTCAGGGCAGAGGCCCTGGGGGAGGGCTACTTGAGGTTGGTGCCCATCGCCTTCACGAGCTCACCGTTGCTGGTGTCACCGCTGAACTCCCAGAAGAACGCGCCGCCCAGGCCCTGGTTCTTCGCCCATGCCATCTTCGAGGCGATGGTGGCCGGGGTGTCGTAGCTCCACCAGTTGGTGCCGCAGTGGGCGTAGGCCGTACCGGCGACCGTGCCGGTGGCCGGGCAGCTGGTCTTCAGGACCTTGTAGTCCTCGATGCCCGCCTCGTAGGTGCCGGCCGCCGCGCCGGTGGCGGTGCCGCCGGGTGCGTCCTGGGTGACGCCGGTCCAGCCCCGGCCGTAGAAGCCGATGCCGAGCAGCAGCTTGGAGGCGGGAACGCCCTGGGCCTTGAGCTTGGCGATCGCGTCGGCGCTGGTGAAGCCGGGCGTCGGGATGCCGGAGTACGAGGTCAGCGGCGAGTGCGGGGCCGTCGGGCCGGTGTTCGCCCAGGCGCCGAAGAAGTCGTACGTCATGACGTTGTACCAGTTGAGGTTCGCCGAGGCGCCCGCGTAGTCGGCCGCGTCGATCTTGCCACCGGTGGAGCCGTCCGCGGTGATGGCGGCGGTGACCAGGGCGGAGGAACCGAACTTGTTGCGCAGCGCGGTGGTGAGGTTCTTCAGGGCCGCCGGACCGCTGGTGTCACAGGTCAGGCCACAGGCGTTCGGGTACTCCCAGTCGATGTCGATGCCGTCGAAGACATCGGCCCAACGGGGGTCCTCCACCAGGTTGTAGCAGGACTGGGCGAACGCGGTCGGGTTCTGGGCCGCCTGGCCGAAGCCACCGGACCAGGTCCAGCCGCCGAAGGACCAGAGGATCTTGATGTTCGGGTACTTGGCCTTCAGCTTGCGGAGCTGGTTGAAGTTGCCGCGCAGCGGCTGGTCCCAGGTGTCGGCGACTCCGTCGACGGCCTGGTCGGCGGTGTAGGCCTTGTCGTAGTCGGCGTAAGCGTCACCGATGGCGCACTGGCCGTTGGTGACGTTGCCGAAGGCGTAGTTGATGTGCGTGATCTGCTCGGCGGAGCCCGAGGTGACCAGGTTCTTCACGTGGTAGTTGCGGCCGTAGACGCCCCACTCGGTGAAGTAACCGAGGTTGATCTTGCTGCCCGTGCCGGGGGTGCCGGGATCGGTCGTGCCGCCGCCGGTGGTCTTGACGCTCACGGCGCCGGAGACCGGGCCCGTCACGTCGGAGGTGTCGCGCGCCTGCACGGAGTACGAGTAGCTCGTGCCGGCGGTCAGAGTGCTGTCGGTGTACGTCGTGGTGGTGACGGTGGCGATCTTCGCCCCGTCGCGCAGCACGTCGTAGTTCTTGATGCCCGCGTCGTCGGTCGCGGCGGTCCAGCTGAGCTTCGCCGAGGTGTTGGTGATGGCGCTCGCCGTGGGGGTGCCGGGAGCGGAGGGGGCGCTGTTGCCCGGCACCGTGGTGCCGCCGTCACAGGAGGCGCCGTTGAGCTTGCAGCCCGTGGGGGCGCCGGAGCCCGCGCCGTTGAAACCGAAGCTGACGCTCGCGCCGGCGGCGATGGTGCCGTTCCAGCCGAGGTTCTTGGCGGTCCAGTGGGTGCCGGAGCTGGTGACGGTGGCGTCCCAGGCGGAGGTGACCGAGGTGCCGGAGGGGTAGTCCCACTCGATGGTCCACGAGGAGAGCGCGGTGGTGCCGGTGTTCTTCACCGTCCACTGGCCCTCGAAGCCGGTGCCCCAGTCGGTCTTCTTGACGTAGGTCGCGGTGGCCGAGGTGGCCGCCGACGCGGGAGAGGCGAGGCCGACCATCGCGGCGATCGGCAGCAGCAGTGCGGAGAGGCCGGCTATCGCTTTGGTCCTGCCGCTCTTTCTGAGCGTCCAGCCGAATCTGGTCCGGCGTTCGGGGGTCTCGGTGCTCAACGGTGCTCCTCGGGTGAGGTCCGACAAACGGGGGGTGGTTCGTGGACTGCAGACCCTGCGCCGCCCTGAGTGCGCCTTGTCATGTGCGCGCTCATCGCAGTGTGTTGCGGTGAGACTAGGAAGGTCTGGACCAATCGTCAAGAGGTCTGGACCAGGGGAAGCCGGTGTGCCGTGGTGGGCCCGATCACAGACCCAACTCCCGCGCCAGGACTGCCGCCTGGGCACGACTGCGCAGTCCGAGCTTGGCCAGCACCCTGCTGACGTGCGTTTTCGCCGTCGCCTCGGCCATCGAGAGCCGCCCGGCGATCTCCGCGTTGGACAGTCCGGCGGCCAGGCACCCGAGGACCTCCCGCTCGCGGCGGGTGAGCGCCTCCAACTCGGCGCCGCCGGCCGCGGACTCCGACGCCGCCGAAGCGGCCGACGCCGCCGTGAACTCCGCGATCAGCCGGCGCGTCACCGCCGGAGCGATCAGCCCCTCGCCCCGGGCCACCGCGCGGACCGCCTCCAGCAGGTCCCGCGCCTCCGTGTTCTTGAGCAGGAAGCCGGAGGCCCCGGCCCGCAGCGCCCCGAAGACGTAACTGTCCAGGTCGAACGTGGTCAGCACCAGCACGTCGGCGCTCCCCTCGGCCACCACCCGCTCGGTGGCCGACACCCCGTCCAGGCGCGGCATCCGAAGGTCCATCAACACCACGTCCGGGCGCAGTCCGCGCGCCAGCCGTACGGCCTCCTCGCCGTCCGCCGCCTCGCCCACCACCTCGATGTCCGGCGCGCTCCGCAGGATCAGCACCAGACCCGCCCGCACGGCCGACTGGTCCTCGGCCACCAGAACCCGGATCGTCATGCGCTCCTCGTTTCTTCTCCATGTCCTCGGACGTCGTCGGACACCGGCAGTTCGGCCCGTACCCGCCAGAGCGCGGTGCCGTCCGCCGCCCGCTCCTCGCCCGCCCGGAGCGTCCCGCCCAGCAGCTCCGCCCGCTCCCGCATGCCGATCAGCCCGGTGCCGGAACCCGGGGTACGAGGGCCCTTGCGCGCGCCGGACACGCTGGTCACCTCCACCGTCAGCAGGTCGCCCGGCCGGGCGAGCCGGACCCGTACCGCACCGGGTGCGGCGTGCTTGAGCGCGTTCGTCAGCGACTCCTGGACGATGCGGTACGCGGCGAGCTCCACCGGAGCGGGCAGCACCCCGCCACCCCGCGCGTCGTCCTCCAGCACGCAGGTCAGCCCGCTGGAGGCGGCATGGGCGCGGGACTGCTCGATCAGCGCGTCCAGCGCCGAGAGCCGCGGCGCCGCGACGGGCAGGTCGGGTGCCCCGCCCTGGCGCAGCAGACCGATCAGCCGCCGCATCTCGGCGAGTCCGGCGACCGAGTTCTCCCGTATCACCGACAGGGCTTCGCGGGAGGTCGGGGGATCGTCGATGGAGAGCGCGGCCGTGGAATGGAGGGCGATCGCCGAGAGGTGGCCCGCGACCACGTCGTGCAGCTCGCGCGCCATGCGCGAGCGCTCCTCGGCCACGGCCTGGGAACGGTCCGCCTCCGCCAGCAGCGCGGTCTGTTCGGCCCGCAGCCGGGCGGCCTCGGCGGCGACGCGGTGGCTCCGCGCGGCGGCTCCGGTGATCGCGGGTACGAAGGAGACCAGCCCGGCCAGGACCCCCACCAGCACGGCGTCGGCCGGACGCAGCCGGGGCAGCAGCGCGAGAGTGAGCGCCACCGCGCCCAGCAGCGACGCCACCGGGATGCGCCGGGCCGCCGCGTCGGAGCCGTACACCACGGCCGCGTACACCACGTCGGTGTACATCAGGACCGTCGCCATGTTCCCCGGGGTGAACTGGTCGGCGGCCAGCAGGACCGTGGCCAGGGCGAGGGCCGTGCCGGGCCGGGTACGGCGCATCAGCTCCGCGGCGGCCATCGGCATCAGGGGGAGGAGCCCCGCCCAAGGAGCGTCGAAGGGGCGGCCGTTCTGCATCCGCAGGCCCAGCAGCCAGAGCAGCAGGCCGCCCGCCAGGCCGGCGGCGGCGATCAGAAGGTCATGGCGGTGCGGGCGGCGGATGACGGGTTCCACCTCGTCATCCAACAGGGAACGGGCCCTGGGCGCACGGCTGTTCACGAGAGCGGGGCGTCAGTACATCGAAGGATGCAGTCGCGATTCGTCATCGGAGACGACGAAGTGGCGCCCCGTGGGCGGGAGTCTGAGGGAAACAGGAGGAGAAGCCGTGGTCGTCACACTGATCGTTCTCTGCGAGACCGGCTTCTGGGTGCTGCTCGCCGCCGGCCTCACCCTGAGGTACGCGGCGCGGCGGCCCCGGGCCGGTGCGGCGGTTCTGCTGTGCGAGCCGCTGCTGGAGGTGGTCCTGTTCGTCGTGACGGCGATCGACCTGCGCGACGGCGCCGAGCCCGACTGGAAGCACGGACTGGCCGCCGTCTACATCGGCTTCACCGTCGGGCTCGGCCCCGCGACCATCCGATGGGTGGACGAGCGGGTGGCCCACCGGTTCGCCGGGGGGCCGGAGCCGGTGAAGCCGCCGAAGTACGGGTGGGCCCGCGCGGTCCGCGAGTGGCGCACCGCCGGTCGCTGGACCCTGGCGGCGGTGATCGCGATCGCCCTGCTCCAGGCCGCCGCGTGGTACGTCGGCCAGGACGGAGACAACGACACCGGCTCGCTGCGGATGTGGCAGCAGAGGATGCTCTGGGTGATCGGCGTCAATCTGATCGTCGCCGGGTCCTACACGTTGTTCCCGAAGACCGGCCCGGCCCCCACGCGGGAGCAGGAGCGGGAGGACACGCGGAAACGCGAAGTCTGACCGGTCGGTCTGCGCGGGCCGGCGGAAGTCGTCGTACAGGTCCTCAGCGGTCCCCGCCCGGTACCCAGAGCACGTCCCCGACCTCCTTGTTCGCCACCCTCGCCAGGATGAAGAGCAGGTCGGAGAGACGGTTGAGGTAAGTCGCCGTCAGCGGGTTCATCACCTCGCCGTGCACCTCCAGCGCCGCCCATGTGGAGCGCTCCGCGCGCCGGACCACCGTGCACGCCTGGTGGAGCAGGGCCGCACCCGGCGTACCACCCGGAAGGATGAAGCTCCTCAGCTTCTCCAGGTCGTCCAGGAAGCGGTCGCAGTCGGCCTCCAGCTTGTCGACGTAGGACTGCTCCACCCGCAGCGGCGGGTACTTCGGGTTCTCCACCACCGGCGTCGACAGGTCGGCGCCCACGTCGAAGAGGTCGTTCTGCACCCGGACGAGGACCTTCACCACGTCCTCGGAGAGCTGCCCGAGCGCCACCGCGGTCCCGATGACCGCGTTGGCCTCGTTGGCGTCGGCGTACGCCGAGATCCGCAGATCGGTCTTGGCGGTACGGCTCATGTCACCGAGGGCGGTCGTGCCGGTGTCGCCGGTACGGGTGTAGATGCGCGTCAGATTGACCATGCGACCAGGCTATGCGGAGCACGGCGGCGCCAGGTGCCCTTCCGCGCGTGGCCGTGGTCACGCGGCAACTGCCGCCCGGGTGCCGCCGCCTGACGCCGGCCGGTGTGATGTCCGTCATGTGAGACGTGACGCGCATCTCTAAGCGGTCACACCGCCCCTCACGGGTACTAATCTCCGCCGGAGAGCACATGCAGGACAGTCGGAGAGAGTGCGTCAGATCTGCCGCACGGTGACAAGACCAAAGGGGTGTGACGTGGCCGGGAAGCTCGCCGTCATCGGGGCCGGACTCATGGGGTCCGGTATCGCGCAGGTCGCCGCCCAGGCCGGCTGGGACGTCGTGCTGCGGGACGTCACCGACCAGGCCCTCGCCCGCGGGCTGGACTCCGTGAAGGCGTCGTACGAGAAGTTCGTCGCCAAGGGCAAGCTGACGGCGGACGACGCCGGGGCCGCGCTCGCCCGCATCACCGCGACCACCGACCTGGACTCCGCCGCCGACGTGGACGTCGTGGTCGAGGCCGTGTTCGAGAAGCTGGAGGTCAAGCACGAGATCTTCCGCGCCCTCGACGAGGTAGTGCGGGAGGACACCGTCCTCGCCTCCAACACCTCCGCCATCCCGATCACCAAGATCGCGGCAGTGACGAAGCGCCCGGAGCGCGTCGTCGGCGTGCACTTCTTCTCGCCGGTGCCGATGATGCGGCTCTGCGAACTCGTCCGCGGCTACAAGACCAGCGACGAAACCCTGGCCACCGCGCGGGAGTTCGCCGAGTCCGTCGGCAAGACCTGCATCGTCGTCAACCGGGACGTGGCGGGCTTCGTCACCACCCGGCTGATCTCCGCGCTGGTGGTCGAGGCGGCGAAGCTCTACGAGTCGGGCGTCGCCACCGCCGAGGACATCGACACCGCCTGCAAGCTCGGCTTCGGCCACGCCATGGGCCCCCTCGCCACCGCCGACCTGACCGGCGTCGACATCCTCCTGCACGCGACCTCCAACATCTACACGGAGTCGCAGGACGAGAAGTTCGCAGCCCCGGAACTGATGCGCCGGATGGTCGACGCGGGTGACATCGGCCGCAAGAGCGGGCAGGGCTTCTACACCTACTGAGCACCACCCCGGCTCCCCGGGGGCCCGCGCCGCGCCGTCGGCCGGGCCCCGGGCGCCCCGGGGGCACCAGGGGCCGTACCCGGCTCCAGGCGAAGCCGGACCGGAAGCGGTGCCGGAACAGCGGACCGGCATCACCCCACAGGGTGAATTCGGTATCGGTTCGCTCACAGGCGGCAACTTCCCCGCTCCTGTCACAGTCACTGGTGGCAGGAGCGGGCGGCCACACGGACTCTTGTACGAAGCGATACGGGGAGCGCATATGCACATCAGGGGCGACCACGCCGAGCTGGTCGTCGGGGGCCGCCTCGACGTCCGAAGCGCGGCGGACGCCCGTACGGCTCTGCACGCCGCCGTCGACGACGGCGTCGGTGACCTCGTGCTCGATCTGACCGAGCTGGACTCCTGGGACGCCACCGGACTCGGCGTGATCATGGGTGTGCACCGCAGGGCGGGCCGTGCCGGACGCCGCCTGGTGCTGCGCGGCGTACCTCCGCAGATGCAGCGCCTGCTGGTGGCGACCCGGCTGCACCGCATCCTGGCCATCGAGGGCGGCATCGCCGCCGAATCCCTGCCACGGGTCTGAAGGCTGAGAGAAGGCGCACGGAAGACCTCAGCGTCCGCCCGGCACTGAGCACGGCGATGGGCGTACGGCCCAACGCGCCTTCACCGGCGGGTATGGCCGGCGGCTCCCACCCGATGGCCGTCCGGCGTACCCCGAACGACCGGTAGTAAGTGCCGCCCGCATCGGAGTGTCCGACGGTGGTGGCACCCGAGGGCGTGGCCGTACCGAGGTCAGCCGCCCTTCGCCCGCTCCCGTGTACATCCCCTTCCAGCGGTGACCGTCGACGTGGGCGACCGCCGGGTGGCGAGGTCCCCGAAGGCGCCGTAGCGCGAGCTCGGTTCGGGAGTGGGAACGATCGCCCACGCGGCGCCGTCGTAGTGCAGCATGAGCGGGCGGATGCGGCCTTCCGGCGTGCCGACAGCATTCCCGCCGCCAGCGCGGCCGGTGCGATGCGCCACCGCGTCACCTTCGCTGTCACTTTCGCTGTCACTGCCACTGGTCCGCCTCCATCGTCCGCGGAAGCCCGAAGCGAGTCCGGCCGCATCCGTCCTGTCACCGACTACTGATGCGGGAGGCGCGCGAAAGGTTGAAGTGCCGGAAGGCTGAAGTGCCGGAAAGCTGAAGTGCCGGAACGAGAAGGGCGGGAGCTCTCCCGGGTGTACGGCGGGCCGCCGGGGCCGTCCGCCCTGACCCGCTCCCCGGGCGCTCCGACTCCGTCCCGGTGGCCGTCGGACCGCTTCACGGAGGCCCCGCCCGCACCCCGGGCCTCCGGCGCCGGTTCCGGGCGCGCCGGCATGACAGGCGGCCGAACCGGGCTATACACCTGAGAACGTGAGGTCCCGGGCGGCGTCCACCCCCGGCTTCGCGACGGGACGGACGAACGAATAGGGTTCGGCCGTCCGCCGATCGACCGAACCCGCAGGCGGACACCACGAGCAACAGCGGCACGTGCGCGCCGGACGGGCAGCAGTGCGACGCGTCTGGGGGACTTGGACGATGAACCCGACAGCACGGGACCCGGAACAGTACGGCGGTCACGACACCGGCGGGAGCGGCGAGGCACCTGCCCGGCGCCGGCCCTCCCGTGACGCCCTGCCGACCGAACTCGTACCCCAGACGGGGGCCAAGGCCCGCGTCGTGCGACTCATATCCGGCGACCTCCTGATCACGGTCAACCCCGTGGACGGCAGCGAGGCCGAACCCTGCCCGCCCGGCATGCGGCCCGAAGCCCCGCTCCGGCGCACCGCCGAGGAACGCGCCACCCGCGAGCGCGCGGCGGAACCCCCCGTACCGCCGGGCCCGCCCGCCCCGCAACTGCCGCTGCTGGAGCGTCAGGAAGAGCGTGGACGGCTCGTACGCCTGCTCACCAGGGGCCGTTCGGCCCGCCTCAGCGGCCCGGCCGGCTCCGGCCGTACCGCCCTGCTGGACGCCGTCGCCGGATTCTCTTCATGGGGATCGGACTCGTCGTCCTGCAGCGGACCGCCCGGTCTCTCCCGCACCTGTTCCAGGCCATGGGGTT
>NZ_JBSFVR010000103.1:0-21993 GCF_053592415.1 Streptomyces sp. NPDC002690
AACGACGGTGCGGGCTGCGGCGCGTGGGGAGCGGCGGGCGCGCCGAAGGCCGGCGGCGCGGACGCCTGGGCGGGCGGGGCGAAGGAGGGCGCGCCCTGCTGCGGGGCTGCGGGCGCTTCCTCCTCGGCCACCTCGCCGCCGAAGTTGCGCAGGAGGGCGTCGAGTCCACCGTCGAACCCCTGTCCGACCGCGGCGAACCGCCAGACGTCCTTCAGGTAGAAGTCCCCGAGCATCACCGCGCGTTCGGTGGTGAATTCGGAACCGGTGAAGGCGTACCGCACCACTTCTTCGCCGCCCGCGACGATCCGGATGTATCCGGGGCCGACCTGGGACATCTGGCCGGCGCCGTCGACGGTCGCCGTGAACGACAACTTGTGGATGTTGGCCGGAATGCGATCCAACGTCACCCGGAACGACTCGGTGTCACCGGACTGCGCGCCGAGCAGCTGAATGGACTCCTCGGGCGATTTCGGCTGATTGAAGAAGATGAAATACCGGTCGTCCGACAGCTGTTCATCGGCGTCGAGGCCGAAGCAGCTGATGTCGAAGGTCAGTCCCGGGCCGGCGATCTGCACACCTACGTACAGATCCGTCCCTGACGTGAGATCGCTGATCTTGGCCTTGTGGCCGCGTTGGAATTCCCTGGCCATGCGTAACGACCGTCCCCCATCCCGAATGTGAATGCGTCGCGTCAGGCTATCCGCAAACTACGACATTGAGCCAAGTCGGTACACACTCGGTACAGAGTCACCGATCGTCACTCCTCCCGTGCGGTGGGCAGATGAGGCAACCGGTCCGCCGCCACCACGCCTTCGAGGTACCCGCGGGCCCGCTCGGTACGCGGATAGGCCTCCAACAGACGCCAGAAGTCGGGTCCGTGGCCGGGGACGAGCAGGTGGGCGAGTTCGTGGACGAGAACGTAGTCGACCACGTACTCCGGCATCCCCTGCAGCCGGTGCGAGAGGCGGATGCTGCCCTCGGCGGGCGTGCACGAGCCCCAGCGGGTGTTCTGGTTGGTGACCCACCGCACCGAAGCCGGCCGGGCCCGGCCTTGGAGGTACTGGACGGACAGGCTCGCGGCACGCTCGACGAGCGCGCCGTCACCGAGCACCCGGCGGCTCTCCTGGGCTGCCAGTTTGTCGAGCATCACCCCAACCCAGCGGCGCTCCTCGGCCTCGGACATCCGGGAGGGGATGAGCACGATCGTGCGGTCGCCCTCGCGATAGGCGGAAACCGTCCTGCGGCGCCGGTCGCTCCTGCGCACCTCCACCGCGCTCGTCGCGGTCGGGCGGATCGGGCGGGTGGCACCGCGCTGCAGCGCAGCGGCGGAGCGCGCGGGAATCTCCCCGGCGAGGCCGGGTGACGGATCGGCGGGCACGCCCCGACGTTACCCGCTGTTCCCTGCAGAAGTACCGCCTCTCCTGCGGTTCCTCTCCGATCCCCGCAGGAAGCACACCATTTGAACGACTAATTCCCACCCCTGTGGATAACTTTCGACGGGTCTCGGGCTCCGACGGCATTCTGTGAGCGGAGAGAGGCGAGCGAAGTCCTGCACGCCGATCCGCTGTGTCCGTCGTATCCGTCGTATCCCTGTATCGCCGACGAGCCGACGAGCCGTATCGGTCGCCGGCCACATCCGCCCGTCAACCATGTCCGCCGTCAACCACATCCATGATCAGCCACGTCCGTGAACTGCCACGTCCGTGATCGACCGCCGGAAGAGCGGCCCCGACCGAAAAGGGAGAAAGAGATGCATCCGATGCTGAAGCCCGCACTGCGCCGCGCTTGGCGGGGACGGAGCACCGTGCAATTCGGGGTCACTCCCGCGCACGCGGTCACCTTCGGCCCTCTGGATATCGCCACGGGAAGTTTCCTGGAGCTGCTCGACGGCACCCGGGGGCTGCCCCTGCTGAAGGAGGAGGCCCGCTCGCTGGATCTGGCGGAGCGCCATGTGGACGTGCTCGTCGAGCGGCTCGCGGGCGCCGGTCTTCTGGACGATCCGCACGCGGGTGGCACGGAGGCGGCTGCTTCACGCCGCCGGGCCGATGTGCTGGACCGGCAGCGTCCGGACGCGGCCTCGCTCTCCGTGGTGCATCCCGAGCCGGGGAGCGCGGTCCGCCGGCTGGCCGCGCGGCGGGCGATGCGCGTGCAGGTCCGGGGCGCCGGCCGGGTCGGTGCGGCGATCGCCGCCTTGCTCTCGGGGTCGGGGGTGGGCCGGGTGGACGTGCTGGACAGTGGCCTGACGGAGCCCTGGGACGTGGCACCCGGTGGCCTCCCGCCCTCGGCGGTCGGCGAACGCCGCGATGTCTCGGCCCGTCGGCTCGTGCGCCGGTCGGCCGCCGGAGCTCCGCCGCGCGCGAACGAGCCGGACGCGGGGACGGAGGGCGGCGGCCCCGGCCTCTCCCTGGTCGTGGTCGCCCCTCGCGACGGACTCGCGGTGTACGCCCCCGACCCGGGGACGGCCGAACCATGGATCTCCTCGGGCACTCCCCACCTGTACGCGGGAGTGATCGAGGCCACTGGGGTGGTGGGCCCGCTGGTGCTGCCCGGAGGCACGGGATGCGCGGGCTGTCTGGGCCTGCACCGGGCGGACCGGGACGCGCAGTGGCCTCGCATGGTGGCGCAGTGGCGGACCGGTCGGCGCGGCGCGGTGCCCGCCTGCGACCTCGCACTGTCCGCGGCGGTGGCCGGGCTCGCCGCCTCGCACGCCCTGTCCTTCCTGGACGGCGAACTGCCGGCGATCACGGGCGCCCGCTGGGAAGCCGCGCTGCCCCTCATGGAGTGGCGCGGCGAACGGATCGCGCCACACCAGGCGTGTGTGTGCGGCGCCGCCCGCGCCACCGGGGCGCTTTCCCCCGCCTCGGCCCCGGCTCACGACACAATGGCCGGGTGACCGCCATCGCCGGATCGACGCGAAGGGCGCACCGGCACCGCAGTTCACGAACTGGAGGAGCACATGTCCGATCTTCCTCGCAAGGCGGTCACCCGCACCGCGAAACTGGCCGCGCTGCCGCTCGGCTTCGCCGGCCGGGCCACGTGGGGCCTGGGCAAACGGATCGGAGGCAGACCGGCCGAGCTGGTGGCCCGGGAGGTGCAGCAGCGGACGGCGGACCAGCTCTTCAAGACCCTGGGGGAGCTGAAGGGCGGTGCCATGAAGCTCGGACAGGCGCTCTCCGTGTTCGAGTCCGCGCTGCCCGAGGAGGTGGCCGGTCCGTACCGGGCGGCGCTGACGAAGCTCCAGGAGGCCGCTCCCCCGATGCCGGTGCGGACCGTCCACGGGGTGCTCGCGGAGCGGCTCGGTGAGGGCTGGCGGGAACTCTTCCTCTCGTTCGACGACCAGCCGGCCGCCGCCGCCTCCATCGGCCAGGTGCACCGGGCGGTTTGGCACGACGGGCGCGATGTCGCGGTGAAGGTGCAGTATCCGGGTGCCGGCGAGGCACTGCTGTCGGATCTCACGCAACTCAGCCGGTTCGCGCGGCTCCTCGGGCCGTTGATCCCCGGCTTGGACGTCAAGCCGCTGATCAAGGAGATGCGCGACAGGGTCTCGGAGGAGCTGGACTACGTGTTGGAGGCGCGTGCGCAGGAGGAACACGCGGCCGAGTTCGCGGACGACCCTGACGTGGTCGTACCGGGGGTGGTGCTCCAGTCGGACCAGGTTCTCGTGACGGAGTGGATGGACGGCATCCCGCTGTCCGAGGTGATCGACCGGGGGACTGCGGAGCAGCGAAACCGGGCGGGCCAGTTGCTCTCGCGCTTCCTCTTCTCCGGCCCCGCCCGGACCGGTCTGCTCCACGCCGACCCGCACCCTGGCAACTTCCGCCTCCTGCCGCCCGCCGGGGAGGAACCGACCGCGGACGGCCCGGATGCCTCACCGCCGGATGACCCGTCCTGCTCGGGCGAGGCGCGGGGTTGGCGGCTCGGAGTACTGGACTTCGGCACGGTCGACCGGTTGCCGGGCGGGCTGCCCGAGATCATCGGCGAGGCCCTGCGGATGACGCTGCTCGGCGAGGCGGAGGAGGTGTACGAACTGCTCCGGCGGGCGGGTTTCGTACCGGAGTCGGTGGATCTGGACCCGGACGCGGTCCTGGACTACCTGCTCCCCGTCATCGAACCGGCGCGGGTGGAATCGTTCGCCTTCAGCCGGGGGTGGCTGCGCACCCAGGCAGCCCGGATCGCCGATCCCCGCTCCCCCGCGCACCGGCTCGGAAGGCAGTTGAACCTTCCGCCCTCCTACCTCCTCATACACCGGGTGACCCTGAGCACGATCGGGGTGCTCTGCCAGCTGGGCGCGACGGTGCGCCTGCGGGGCGAGCTCGAAGCGTGGCTGCCCGGCTTCCCGGACCCGGGTGGGCCGGGGGATGCGGGCGGGGCAACCGGTGCGAGTGGTGCGGCCGTGGGCGCGGGCCCGGACGGCGTGGAGTCCCCGGACGGCGCGAACGATGTGGAGGGCGGTCCGGCTCGCCCTGGAGCCCCGGTCGCCCCGGTCGCCCCGGAAGACCCGAGTACCCGGACGGGACACGTGCCGACCGACGAGCCGACCGGCCGAAAGGCGCGGAGGGACTCCGAGGGGCGGGCCGAGCGGGAGACCGAAGAGGTGTGAGATGGGGCGGCGTCGGAGCGGGAGAGTGAGGTGCGGCGGCGTCGGATTGGGAGAGGCAGCGCCTTCCGGCTGCTGACCACTGGTGGCCGACTGTCGCGCTGACCGCTGCTGGGCTGGTCCGGCTGCAGGCGCCCGCGGGCCGTCCGGCACGCGAGCGGGCCGCCGGGTCCGGCTGTCCGGCATGCGAGCGGGCCGCCGGGTCCGGCCCGGCCGGCCTTCAGTCGACGTCGATGTGGAGACTGGAGACGCTGCCGTCCGCCGCCGTCAGGGTGTCCGGTCCGAACGTCATGACCAGGGAGCTGCTGCCCTGGCTCCGGTAGTAGCCGGTGACCGGACCGGCCAGGGCCGCGAGGGTGGCGGCGGCTGTCACGTCCGCCTCGGTCTCCGGCTCGGCGAGTCCGGAGTGGCCGTTCGCCTCCGCCCAGTCCTGGAAGCCGCGCGCGTCGCAACTCATGCCGCGAAGGATGCTCGGATTCGCCCAAGCCCACAGCCAGGAGTTCGACGTGGAGCTGAAACTGCCGAGTAACTGCGCCGGGGCCGTCGCGGTCTTGTCGGGGAAGGTCCACGTGATCGTGCCGGTCGTCCGGTCGAGATCCCAGCGGTCCGCCGAGCCGAGACCCCAGGTCACGTGCGCGCGACCAAGCTGTTCGATCATGTCCTCGCCCTGCGGGAGCAACGCACGCAACAGAGCCTGGTCCCCGGGCTGACCGGCATTCTTCGCTTCGTTGCCCCGCTTGAACATGCCCATGCGGCAAACCCCGCCCAGCGGCCGACGGCCGGTCGGCCTCAGCCCGGCCAGGACTCGTACCCCTGCCGCGCAGTGGGGCCAGTGATGTTCCCGGGCCGGGTGGTGGGTCGGGTCTCGCGTACCCGGGTGGCCCCCGGCCCGGACTCACCAGGAGGCGATGTCGAGCCGGCTTTCGACGGCCCTGATGTGGGCGCGGGCGCAGTTCTCGCAGAAGTAGAGGCGCCCGTCCTTCTCCACCGCGCACATCCAGGTGGGTGGTGCGCTCGCGCCCGCGATGGCGCCGCATCGCGCGCAGGCCACGTGGGGAACTTGGGACATCGGAGGGTGATACGTCTGCTCGTCCACGCCGTGACGATAACTCCGCCGATGGCGGGCGGCGCGGCGGAACGCACGGGCGGAAACGAGACCGGGGCACGCCCGACACACGGCCGAAACCCCAGGTCCCCGGCGCGCGAAAACCCTCGCCCGCCGGGCCTGCCTCTTCGGCGGTCCCGGCGGGCGGGGTGGTGGTGCCGGCTCCCAGGGTCGTGCTCCGGACGAGTGACTCCTGCCGGGTGCCGTACCGGAGCCACTGCTGGAGGGACTTGTCGGAGACCTTGTCGGGAGCCTTTGTCCGAGGCGCTGTCGCCTACTGCATGACCGCCATGGCGAGCGCGCGGCGGGCGCGCAGGGACACGCGCTCCGCCCGGCGCTGCATCCGCCGGGCGGAGACCAGGCGGAGGGCCCGGCGTTCCACCTCGGCAGTGGTCAGGCGGTCGTGCATATGCGCACGCGCCAGGGCTTCTGGGATGAGTTGCATCTCGCGGTTCCTGTTCTTGACCGAGTCGTTCGCGCCGGAGTTCGTGACGTCGAGCGTGGCGGAGCCGACGGGCTCCTTCGTGGGGGTGGTCATGGGTGCCTGATTTCGCGGGTCATGAGTGTGGGGGCGGTCGATGGTGCCGACCAGGTTCAGTACTGCGGGAGCCATGGCTCCCAGGTCGGCGATCACGCCGCGACCGGGTTCTTGCGCGGACGGCCGCGGGGCCGCTTCCGGGCGACGACGACACCCTGGACGAAGAGCTCGCCGCCCCAGACGCCCCAGGGCTCGCGGCGCTCCTGGGCGCCGGCGAGGCATGCCTCGACGAGCGGACAGGTCCGGCAGAGGGACTTGGCGTACTCGACGTCGGTGGGCGACTCGGCGAAGAAGACCTCGGGGTCGTAGGAGCGGCAGGGCACCGGGGTACCGAGCTTCTCGATGGCGTCGTCGAGAGCGGTGAGGGTGGTGAGGGGCAACAAGGTGGGGTCCTCCGTGGAACCGGGCGGGGCGATCGAGGGGGAAGGCGGTACGGACGGGGCGTGCGCTTCGAGTTGCACGGTGGGTGGTGTCCTCGTCTGGTCGTTCCGGCTGTTTGCCGGTTGTCGGCTGGTACCAGGTACTGCGTCCCGAGGCTCCTTCGTTCCGTCTCATCCGTTCGGACAAAACAAAAGGGCCGCGGATCCCGAGTGGGGTTCCGCGGCCCTGAAGGCGCCGGCCTGATGCTGGATCAGGCTGGATCGCTCCAGGGTTCAGGCCCACGGAAGGCCCACATCGTGTGGTGGTACGTCGTCTGCTGCTTGCTCAATCCGGCACCGGCTGCCGCAAAGGCATAGGCCTGGGCCTTATCCGCCTTCGCTCCTGCTGCCGCCGATGCCTGGATCGGTCGCTCATTGCGCTCTCGGACTACCGGCAGGGATGCCAGAGGCAGCGGACGCACGGCGGAAATGCCGGACAGACCGGTGCCGAGAAGCGAGACATCCGAGGAGCCGAGAAGGCCGAGTGAGCATGCGGAGACGACGGGGCGATCGGTCATTTTGACGTTCTTGATGATGCTGATCACTGGAATCGCCTCCTCTCGGCGTCTCGGGGGACCGGCCGGAGCCGGTCCTGCTTATTCGGATGGGTACGGACAAGTACAGCACGGAAGGTGGGCTTCGGAGAAGCCGCTGTTTCCGTGGTTAAGAACCTATGGTGACGACTGGCACGGGCGCAAACTATTTTTCCGACGAGTTTCCCTCAGCTTTCGCCGAAGCCCTCGCGATCTTCCCCATCCAGGGGCTCACCTGCGCAGATGGCCAGTACATCGCTGCCGAACCGGCCCATCTTGCGGTTCCCGACACCTGCGATGGTCACGAGTTCGCGCTCGTTGCCGGGGACGGCCTCCGCGATGGCCATCAGGGTCTTGTCGGTGAACACGCACCAGGCGGGCTGGGAGAGCTCCCCGGCCCGGGCGGCCCGCCAGGTGCGGAGCCGTTCGTAGAGCGCCTCGTCCATGTCGGAGGGGCAGTCCTCGCAGCGCATCAGTTTCATCTCGCCGGCCTCGGTCAGGGTCCGGCCGCAGACCCGGCACCGCACCGGGCCCCACTTCTTGCGCTGGACGGTGCTCTCGGTGCGCGAGGTCGTGGCGCCGCCCGTGCCCGTACCGCGATCGATGCCTCCGCCCCCTCCGGCTCCGCCCCGGGCACTCGCTCCGGAGCCGCTCCGGAGTCCGTTGAGGAAACGGGTGGGCCGACGGCCGGCCCGGCCTCCCGGCGAACGTGAGACCGCCCAGGAGAGCGCGAGGTGGAAGCGGGCGCGAGTGATCCCGACGTACAGCAGGCGACGCTCCTCCTCGACCTGCTCGTCGGTCCTGGCGTAGGCGATCGGCATCATGCCCTCGGTCAGCCCGACCAGGAACACCGCGTCCCACTCCAGCCCCTTGGCCGCGTGCAAGGAGGCCAGGGTGACGCCCTGGACGGTCGGCGCGTGCTGGGCGGCGGCGCGCTCGTCGAGCTCCCGCACGAGATCGGCGAGCGTCGCGCCGGGCTTCGCGGCTTCGAAGTCCTCCGCCAGCCGGACCAGCGCGGCCAGCGACTCCCACCGGTCGCGCACCGCCCCGGAGCCGGCGGGCGGCCGGTGCGACCAGCCCTGGGTGGAGAGCACGGCCCGCACCTGGGAGGGCAGCCCTTCGGCGCCGTCGAGCAGGGAGTCGTTCCCTCCCGCCCGGGCGGCACCCCGCAGGGCCACCCACGCCTCACGGACCTCGCGGCGTTCGAAGAACCGCTCGGCCCCGCGCAGCTGGTAGGGCACTCCGGCGTCGGCGAGCGCCTGCTCGTACACCCCCGACTGGGAATTCACCCGGTAGAGGACGGCGATCTCCCCCGCCGGGACGCCTGCGGCGATGAGGTCGCGGATACGGCGAGCGGTCCCCTCGGCCTCGGCCGGCTCGTCCGCGTACTCCGTGTAGACGGGCTCCGGACCCTTGTCGCGCTGGGAGACGAGTTCGAGGCGGTGCTCGGCGGCCCGTCCGCTCGCCTGGCGCAGCAGCCCGTTGGCGAGGTGGACGACCTGCGGGGTGGAGCGGTAGTCCCGGACCAGCTTGACCACGGTGGCGTTCGGGTGGGCGGTACGGAAGTTCAGCAGGTGGTCGGGGGTGGCGCCGGTGAAGGAGTAGATCGTCTGGCTGGCGTCGCCGACGACGCAGAGGTTGTCCCGGCCGCCGACCCAGAGGTCGAGCAGCCGCTGCTGGAGCGGGCTGACGTCCTGGTACTCGTCGACCACGAAATGCTGGTACTGGGCGCGGACGTTCTCGGCGATGTCCTTGCGGTCCTGGAGGATCGCGACGGTGAGCAGCAGCACGTCCTCGAAGTCGATCACGGACCGGTCGCGCTTCAGCTGTTCGTACGTCGCGTAGATCTTGGCGAGCTCCGCGGGATCGCGGGGGGCGTCGCGGAGGCTCTTGGCCACGGCTGCCGGGTAGTCGGCCGGAACGGTCTGGGTGACCTTGGACCACTCGATCTCGCTCGTGGCGTCACGGAGTTCGTTGCGGTCGAGACGGATCTCGCAGCGGGCCGCCGCCTCGGCGACCAGCTGCACCTTGCGCTCCAGCAGCCGGGGAAGATCGCCACCGACTGCTTTCGGCCAGAAGTACTGGAGCTGGCGCAGCGCGGCGGAGTGGAACGTCCGCGCCTGCACGCCCGAGGCGCCGAGCTGGCGGAGGCGTCCGCGCATCTCCCCGGCGGCGCGGTTGGTGAACGTGACGGCCAGCACGGTGGACGGCTGGAGGATCCCGGCGCGGACGCCGTACGCGATGCGGTGGGTGATCGCGCGCGTCTTGCCCGTGCCCGCTCCGGCCAGCACGCACACCGGCCCGTGCAGGGCGAGGGCGACCTCGCGCTGTTCGGGATCGAGCCCGTCCAGGACCGCGTCCGGGGACTCGGGCACCTGGGGGAAGAGGGTGGAATGCGTTGCTGCTGTCACCCTGCCATGCTGCCAGGTCGCCGGCGGCCACCGGAATCGTTGTCCACAGGGGTGACGCATCCGTCGTACCGGAGCGCCCGGCCGGTCCGCCGGCACCGGCCGCAGGGGAACGACGGCCTTCGCCGACGTGCGGCCGCACGGAACAGCAGGTCACCGGGCTCGCCCGGGGCGCTGTCGGTGGTGGATGGGAAGATCCTCATGGTCGGCCCGAGCGGGCCCGTACCCGACTCCGGGGAGGTCGCGTGGACGTGTGGCAGAAGCTCTCGGCGCAGGTCGAAGAGCGGCTGGCGACGGTGTCGGCCGGTGAGCGCGGCGTCTTCGCCGCCGCGGTCGCGGAGCGCCTCATGCGCCGGCACGAGGCGTTGCCCGAGGACGAGCGTGCGCCGTTCACCCTGAGCCTGCGCCCCCTGCTGGATTCCGTGTGGGACGGCGTTCTCGGTGACCCGTCGGCCTTCTCGGCGGTCAACCGGGGCGTCGCCGCGTACATGCTCAGCGAGTACTGCCACAACGATGGCCAGAACGGACCGGACGAGGCGGACGAGTCAGCCGCGGCGGCGACGTTGCACGCCGCGCACGCCTACCTGTTCGGCTGCCGGGACTTCGCCGTGTGGACCGGTGAGCGGGCGGTGGAAGCCGTCGATCAGCATCTTCAGGACCTCGCCGAGAGGGCGGACGACGGAGACGAAGGTGTCGGCCTCCTCGCCGACACGGACGAAGCGCTCGCCTGCGAACTGCGGCGTCAGCTCCGTGACCTCGATCTCATAGCCGGCTTCGCGGGGCAGCTCCGCCACGCCGCCGTGGGACTGCCCCTCGACACCTCGGCCCGGCTCCGCGGGGAGTTGCGGGCTCCGCTGTCCAGCCAGGAGTGAGGCTCCCCCGGGGGCGGACCGGTCGGCCGCGGGACCGGGCCTGGAGAGACAAGGGGGCCGGGGACGGCGGAAAGGGTGCGCCGCACCTGGCGCGGGAATGGTCGCAGAGGCCCGCGCGTTGTCCGAGCGGGTCCCACGACCGCGTTCCCGGTACGGGTGCGTGGTGCGGAGGCCCGGTAGACCGCACCTTTTCGGCCTTTTCCGGCTTCGGGCGTGCGGCGAATCGGACGAGACGACCAGAGGAGCACCAGCGACATGCCGGGCACTGTGACGATGTACAGCACCACGTGGTGCGGCTACTGCCGCCGCCTCAAGGGCCAGATGGACCGCGAAGGCATCGGGTACACCGAGATCAACATCGAGCTGGACCCGGAGTCGGCCGCCTTCGTCGAGAAGGCGAACGGCGGAAACCAGACGGTTCCCACCGTCCGGATCGTTCCCGCGCAGGGCGGCTCCGAGGTCGTCATGACCAACCCCAGCCTCGCCCAGGTGAAGCAGGCGCTCGGCGCCTGACCGCCGAACCCGCAACACCCGTAACACCCGTAACACCCGTAACACCCGTAACACCCGTAACACGGTGAACGAGGCCCCCGCCGGTGAGTGACCCGGCGGGGGCCTCGTTCGCTGTGTGGTGAGCGGGCCGGCGCCGCGGCGCTCCGGCCAGGGCGGGGACGACCGGCGCAGGACGGCCGGAGACCCTCCGCCGGGCGCCCTTCACCGGACGCCCTCCGCCGGACCGCCCGTCCGCCCGGCCTCACCGCGCCGGACGCAGGTGGCTGCCTCAGCCCAGCGGGCGGACCTTCGGGAGCGGCTTGCCGTACCACATCTCGATGAGCCGGGCGGCGATGGAGATGCCGTTCGGAGGCAGTACCGCACCCGACTCGAAGGCCTCCGTCAGTTCGTCGCGGGAGAACCAGCGGGCTTCCTCGATCTCGTCGCCGTCGACGTCGATCTTCGACGTGGTCGCCCGTGCCATGAAGCCGAGCATCAGGCTGGAGGGGAAGGGCCAGGGCTGGCTGGCGACGTACTCGACGTCGCCGATGGTGATCCCGGCTTCTTCCAGCACCTCGCGGGCGACGGACTGCTCTATCGACTCGCCCGGCTCCACGAACCCGGCGAGGGTCGAGAACCGGCCCTCGGGCCAGTGCACCTGGCGGCCGAGGAGGGCACGGTCCTGGTCGTCGATGACCAGCATGATCACGGCGGGGTCGGTACGGGGGTAGTGCTCGGCGCCACAGGCCTGGCAGCGGCGGATGTGCCCGGCCGCCGCGATCATGGTGCGCTCGCCGCAGCGGGAGCAGAAGCGGTGCAGTCGCTGCCAGTTCTCCAGGGCCACCGCGTGGACCATGAGACCGGCGTCCCGGTCGCTGAGCAGCAGACCCGCTTCGCGCAGTCCGGCGGGCCGGGCCTGCTGGTCCATGCGTCCGGGCAGGGAGTCCTTCTGGAGGGCGAAGTAGCTGACGCCGTCCCCGTCGGTGCCGAGGAAGTAGCGGTGGGTCTCCGTCATGGGGGCCTCGAAGGCCGGTGTCATGACGATCTCGGTGCCGCCGTCGGCGGTGTCGTCGACCAGTACCTGGCCGCCGGAGACGACGAAGACCTTGGTGGTGGGGTGGCTCCAGGCGACGGCGAGCCACGCCTCGTCCAGACGGTGGTGGGCCGCGCGGTCGATGCCGCTCGGTGCGGTGAGGCCGATGGGACGGTCGGTGTGGTCGGTGTCGAAGGTACTCACAGTGCTTGTCTTCCTACTCCCCCGGGGCGGATCGGGTACTCAGTTGTTTCGGCGGAGTGCGGCGGCCAGCTCACCCCAGAGGTGGGCGGTGGTCTCCACGCCCTTGAAAAGGAGGCCGAGCTCGATTTTCTCGTCGGGCGCGTGCCAGCCGTCGGACGGTACGGAGATGCCGAGGAAGAGGACGGGTGCGCCGAGCACGTCCCTCAGGTCGGCGGCGGGGCCGGAGCCCCCTTCGCGGGTGAAGAGGATCTTCTTGCCGAACGCCCGTCCCATGGCCCGGGCCAGTGCCTGGAGGGCGGGGTGGTCGAGCGGGGTCAGACAAGGACGGGTCGCGGGCACGAAGGTGATCCGGTGGCCGATGCCTGCGGGCATCCGTTCCTCGGCCCAGGTGCGTACGAGCTTCTCCACCCGGTCCGGTTCCTGGCCGTCGACCAGCCGGAAGCTGATCTTGACCAGGGCGGAGGCGGGGATGATCGTCTTGCTGCCGGCGCCCTGGTAGCCGCCGCCGATGCCGTTGACCTCGGCGGTGGGGCGGGCCCAGACGCGTTCGAGGGTGGAGTAGCCGTCCTCGCCGGAGGCGGCGGTGGACTTGGCGGTCCGCAGCCAGGTGGACTCGTCGAAGGGGAGTTCGGCGAAGAGGGCGCGCTCGGTGTCGGTGAGCTCGGCCACACCGTCGTAGAACCCGGGGACGGTGACGCGGCCGTGCTCGTCGTGGAGGGCCGCGACCAGCCGGGCCACCTCGGTCGCGGGGTTGGGGACGGCACCGCCGAACGATCCGGAGTGAATGTCCTGCTCGGGGCCGTACAACTCGATCTCGCATTCGGCGAGGCCGCGCATGCCGGTGCAGACGGTCGGGGTGTCCTCGTCCCACATGCCGGTGTCGGAAACGATCACGACGTCGGCGGCGAGGCGGTCGGCACGGTCCTCGACCAGGGCCCGGAAGTGCGGGGAGCCGGACTCCTCCTCGCCCTCGATCAGGAGCTTGAGGTGGACGGCCGGGGTGGTGCGGCCGGTCGCGGCGAGGTGGGCGCGGACGCCGAGTGTGTGGAAGAACACCTGGCCCTTGTCGTCCGCGGCGCCCCGTCCGTACATCCGGCCGTCCCTGACGACCGGTTCGAACGGGTCGGTGTGCCAGCCGTCTTCGCGCGTCGCCGGCTGCACGTCGTGGTGGCCGTAGACCAGGACGACGGGGGCCTCGGGGTCGTCGGAGGGCCACTCGGCGAAGACGGCCGGTGCGCCGGGCGTCTCCCAGACCTCCGCGACCGGAAAGCCCGTGTCCCTGAGCTTGTCGGACAGCCATGCGGCGCTGCGTCGTACGTCCCCGGCGTGCTCCGGCTGGGCCGAGACGGAGGGGATACGGAGCCATGCGGCGAGGTCTTCGAGGAAGGACTCGCGGTGCTGCTCGATGTACGGCTGGACGGCGCTGTCCGGGGTGTCGCTCATGCCATTGAGCCTAACGGGCTCGCGCGGGTGGCTCGTCCAGCAGCAGTCGCTCCAGCTCCGGGCGGCCGGGCAGGGAGCGGGGCCGGACGGTCTCCCCGGTGCGTACGTAGAGGAAGGTCGCTGTGACGGATTCGATCGGCAGGTCGTGGAGTTCGGCCCAGGCGAGCCGGTAGACGGCGAGCTGGAGCGGGTCGGCGGTGCGGTGCCGGCTGGTCTTCCAGTCGACGATCTCGTAGCCGCCGTCTTCCGCGCGGTACACGGCGTCGATCCGGCCCCGGACGATCCGGCCGGCGAGCGAGATCTGGAAGGGGGTCTCGACCCGGTACGGGGTGCGGCGGGCGTACTCGGTCCGTTCGAACGCCTCCTTCAGTTCGGCGAGCTCGCGCTCGTCCGCGATGTCGATGTCGTCGTAGCCGTCGCCACCGCCCGGGAGTTCGTCGAGGCCGAGCATCGGCAGCGGGAGCTCCTCCCAGCGGGACTCGACCCAGGCGTGGAAGCGGGTGCCCCGGCGGGCGGCGGGCTGCGGCGGGCGGGGCATGGGGCGGGCCAGCTCGCGCGCGAAGGCGTCGGGGTCCTCGGCGAGGAGGAGCAGCTGGGTGGCGGAGAGCGAGGCGGGTACGACGACGTCCCGCACGGTGGCGCGGGCCCGGCGCAGCTCACCCGCGAGGGCGTCGAGGTCGCGGTCCCAGGAGGCGATGGTGCGGCTCTCCTCGGGGGTCGGCTCGCCGGGGTGCCGGGCGGGCGGGATGTACGGGAGGGGGCCGGCGGGGGCCTCGGTGGAACCGGGCGTCTCCGGCCGGTCGGTGGCCAGGGAGTCCCGGTCGGTGGCGAGGGCGTCCCAGTCCGGCTCGCCGTCGGGGTCGCCGTAGGGCTCCTCGTCGCCTTCGACCGATGCGGGCTCGGGCTCCGGCTCGGCGTGCGGGAGCGCTTCCGCGCCCGCCCAGGCGTCCAGGTGGGCGAGGACCGTGTCGCGGGCGGCGCGGCGGCGGGCGGTCGCGGCGGCGTCCAGGGGCAGCGGCCAGGCGATGTCGGCGTCCGGGGCGGCGAGGGCCGGGTTCTCCTCGTCGGCCTCCGGCTCGTCCGCCCAGACCTCGATCTCGCCGTGTCCGGCGACGCAGTGCTCGTACAGCGCGTCCAGGAAGACCGAGGGGCCGCGGGTCTTCTTCTGCGAGGGGCCCCACCAGTGGCCGGAGCCGAGCAGCAGGGAACGGGGGCGGGTGAAGGTGACGTACCCGAGCCGGAGTTCCTCGGTGTGCTGGTGCTCCTTCATCTCCTGCTGGTACGCCTTGAGTGCCTTGGCGTCGTAGGCGTCCAGCGCCGGGAGGGTGGCCGCGTCGCCGCGCAGGGCGTGCGGGAGCACCTGCGCCTGGGAGGTCCAGGACTCGCGGGCTCGGCTGCTGGGGAACTGGCCGGTGACCAGGCCGGGTACGGCGACCACGTCCCACTCCAGCCCCTTGGACTTGTGGGCGGTGAGCACCTTGACGGTGTTCTCGCCGCCGGGCAGGGCGTTGTCGAGCCCCTTCTCGTACTGGGCGGCGGTGCGCAGGAAGCCGAGGAACGCGAGGAGGGTGGCCTCGCCGTCCAGCGAGGCGAATCCGGCCGCGACGTCGAGGAAGTTGGCGAGGGTCTCACGGCGGCGGGCGGCGAGCGCGTGCGGGGAGGCGGACAGTTCGACTTCGAGTCCGGTGGTGGCGAGGACCCGGTGCAGTACGTCCATCAGCGGGTCGGCCAGCGAGCGGCGCAGGTCGCGCAGTTCGGCGGCGAGGCGGGCGAACCGGACCCGGGCCTCGGCGGAGAAGGGCAGGCCGTCGTCCTCGTCGCCGCCCCGGTCGAGGAAGGTGTCCAGGGCGTCGGCCAGCGAGACGACCTCGGCCGGGTCGGTGCCCTCCACGGCTTCGGCGAGCCGCAGGTCGGCGTCGGCGTCTCCGTCGCCCGAGGAGGCCCGGTGGACGAGGAGGCGGGCCCGGCGGCCGAGGAGGGCGAGGTCACGGGGGCCGATGCGCCAGCGCGGGCCGGTGAGCAGCCGGACCAGGGAGGCGTTGGCCCCGGGGTCCTGGAGGACCTCGCAGACGGCGACCAGGTCGGCGACCTCAGGAAGGTGGAGCAGTCCGGACAGGCCGACGACCTCGACGGGGACGTCACGGGCCACCAGCGCGGCCTGGATCTGCGGGAAGTCGGAGGCGGTGCGGCAGAGCACGGCGATCTCGGCGGGCTGGGTGCCGGTCCTCACGAGGTGGGCGAGGGAGTCGGCGAGCCAGTGGATCTCCTCGGCGTGGGTCCGGAGCAGGGCGCAGCGGACCATGCCGTCGTGCTCGGCCCCGGGGGCGGGGCGCAGCGCCTCGACCCCCTCGTGCCGGGCGCGCAGCGGTTCGGCGAGGCCGTTGGCGAGCTGGAGGAGGCGTCCGCCACTGCGGCGGTTCTCGCTGAGGCTGTGGCGGGCGGCGGGGGTGCCGTCGGCGTGCGGGAAGTGCTGGGGGAAGTCGTCGAGGTTGGCGACGGAGGCGCCGCGCCAGCCGTAGATGGCCTGGCAGGGGTCGCCGACGGCGGTGACGGCGTGGCCGGTACGGCCGGCCGGGCCGTGGCCGAAGAGGGCGGACAGCAGCAGCCGCTGGGCGACGGAGGTGTCCTGGTACTCGTCCAGGAGGACCACCCGGAACTCGTCGCGCAGCAGGGCGCCGACCTCGGGCCGGGTGAGGGCCAGTTCGGCGGAGAGGGCGATCTGGTCGCCGAAGTCGACGAGGTCCCGGCCGCGTTTGGCCTGCCGGTACCGCTCGGTGAGGGTGAGGAGTTCGCCCCGGGCCCGCGCGGTGGCGGGGAGTTTGCGCAGCTGCTCGTTGGAGAGCTTGGCGCCTTCGAGCGTACGGAGGAGGCCGGTGTCGTGAGCGGCGAGGGCGTCCGGCTCGACCAGGTGCTCGGCGAGCTCGGCGTCGAGTGCGAGGAGGTCGCCGACCAGGGTGGGGAAGGAGTGGGTGAGCTCCGGGTAGGGGCCCGGGGCGTCGCGCAGCACGCGGGCGGCGAGCTGGTAACGGGTGGCGTCGGCGAGCAGCCGGGTGGTGGGTTCGAGCCCTATCCGCAGCCCGTGGTCGGTGAGGAGGCGGCCGGCGAAGGCGTGGTACGTGGAGATGCTCGGCTCGCCGGGCGGGTTGTCCGGGTCGATGGCGTCGGGGTCGGTGACCCCGGCGGCGACCAGGGCCTTGCGGACGCGCTCGGCGAGTTCGCCCGCGGCCTTGTTGGTGAAGGTGAGGCCGAGGACCTGTTCGGGGGCGACCTGGCCGGTGCCGACCAGCCAGACCACGCGGGCGGCCATCACGGTCGTCTTGCCGGAGCCGGCTCCGGCCACGATCACCTGCGGGGCGGGCGGCGCGGTGATGCAGGCCGTCTGCTCCGGGGTGAAGGGGATGCCCAGCAGCTCCTTGAGCTGCTCGGGATCGGTGAGACGTGAGGACACCCCAGAACGGTAACCGGGCGCGCCGACATCGTGTCCCGGCCCGTCGTCACTCCCCCATGGGCCGTAAGGCCTGCGGGGACGGGGCCGTGGCCACCGTCACTCCACCACGTGCTTCCCCTCGGGCTGGGCGCTGCACGAGGCGCGGAAGGAGCAGTGGCCGCAGTGCGTGCCGGTCGTCGGGGTGAAGCGCTCGTCGAGCACCCGTCCGGCGGCGGTGGCGAGCAGGTCGGAGACCCACTCCCCGGCGAGCGGTTGCTGGGCCTGCACCTGGGGCGAGGTCTCCCCGCCTTCGCGTACGGGGGCGGGGCGGCGCAGCTGGACGAGTTCGGCGCCGCCGGGTTCGGGGCGCAGGCCGCCGAAGACCTCGTCCACGGCGCCTTCGCGGACGGCCAGCTGGTAGACGGCGAGCTGGGGGTGGCGGGCCACCTCGTCCTTGGTGGGCGCCTGCTTGCCGGTCTTGAAGTCGACGACGTACGCCCGGTCCTCGGCATCGCGTTCGACACGGTCCATGGAGCCCCGGATGCGGACGGCGTACTCCCCCGCTTCGAGGGTCACGTCGAATCCGTGCTCCCCGGCGACGGGGGTCCGGCCGGAGCGGTCCATGACGTGCCAGTGGAGGAAGCGTTCGAGGGCGGCGCGGGCCTGGCCCTTCTCCTGGTCGGATTTCCAGGGGGCGTCGAAGGCCAGGCCGTTCCAGACGGTGTCGAGCCGTTCCATGAGGACGTCCAGGTCGGCGGGGGTACGGCCGGAGGCCACCTCGTCGGCGAGTACGTGGATGACGTTGCCGAAGCCCTGGGCGGCGGTGGCGGGGGCGTCGGCCTTGACCTCGCGGCCGAGGAACCACTGGAGCGCGCAGGTGTGGGCGAGCTGGTCGAGGGCGCTGCCCGACAGCACGACGGGCTGGTCCCGGTCGCGGAGCGGGACGGCGGAGCGGGTCGGCTCGTCGACGCCCCACCAGCGGTGCGGGTGGGCGGCGGGCACCAGCGGGCGGTCCTCGTCGTCGGTGAGCGCGGCGAGCCGGGCGAGGCGCCGGGCGGCGGCCTCCCGCAGGGCGTCGGAGGCGGCGGGGTCCACGGTGGTGGCGCGCAGTTCGGCGACGAGCGCGGCGACGGCGAGCGGCCTGCGGGGCCGGCCCGTGACGTCGCGGGGTTCGACGCCCAGTTCGGCCAGGAACCGGGACGGCTGGTCGCCGTCGTCGGCCGGTGCCTTGACCGCGGTGACGATCAGGCGTTCGCGGGCACGGGTCGCGGCGACGTAGAAGAGCCGGCGTTCCTCGGTGAGGAGCGCGCCCGGAGAGAGGGGTTCGGCGAGTCCGTCGCGGCCGATCCGGTCGGCCTCCAGCAGGGAGCCCCGGCGGCGCAGGTCGGGCCAGAGCCCTTCCTGTACTCCTGCGACCACGACGAGCCGCCACTCCAGTCCTTTGGAGCGGTGGGCGGTCATCAGCCGGACGGCGTCGGGCCGGGCGACCCGGCGGGACAGGGTGTCGGCGGCGATGTCCTGGGCGTCCACCTCTTCCAGGAAGTTGAGCGCACCGCGCCCGCCGGTGCGTTCCTCGGCGCGCGCGGCGGTCTCGAAGAGGGCGCACACGGCGTCCAGGTCCCGGTCGGCGTTGCGGCCGCTCGCGCCCCCGCGCAGCGCGGCGCGCTCCAGGCGGCTGGGCCAGGGGGTGCCGTTCCAGAGGGTCCAGAGTGCCTCCTCGGCGGTGCCCCCTTCCTGGAGCAGTGTCCGGGCCCGGATCAGCAGGGTGCCGAGGCGCTGGGCGCCCCGGGCGTGGGCGGGGTCGTGGGTGGCGAGGCGTTCGGGTTCGGCGAGGGCCAGCGCGAGCAGTTCCCCCGACGGCGGCGGTACGCGGTTGCCGGCGGCCCGCTCGTCGTCCCGCAGGGCCCGGCCGAGGCGGCGCAGGTCGGCGGCGTCCATGGCGCCGAGCGGGGAGGTGAGCAGGGTGAGGGCGGTCTCCTCGTCCAGGACGCCCGGGACACCCGAGGACGGGGCAGCCGGGCGACCGGCCTTACCGGCCCCGGCTGCGTCGGCGCCACCGGCGGCCGGCTGCCGCAGGGCGTCCTCCGCCACCGCGCGCAGGGCGGTCAGCAGCGGGGCGACGGCGGGTTCGTGGCGGAGCGGGAGGTCGTCGCCGTCGACCTCCAGTGGTACCCCGGCCGAGGTCAGCGCCCGGCGCACGGAGGGCATCGAGCGCCCGCCGGCGCGCACCAGTACGGCCATCTCGTTCCAGGGCACGCCGTCCTCCAGATGGGCGCGGCGCAGCAGGTCGGCGATGTTGTCGAGTTCGGTGGAGGCGGTCGGGTAGGTGTACACCTCCACCTGGCCGCCCTCCCGGACTGCGGAGAGCTCGCGGTGGGCGCGCACCTTCTCGGCGGGCAGCCGGGTCAGCGGCATCCGGCGGGTGAGCAGCCGGGTCGCGGCGAGCAGGCCGGCGCCGGAGCGCCGCGAGGTGGTGAGGACACCCACCGGCGCGGGCGCCCCGTCCGCGCGCGGGAACGTGTCGGGGAAGTCGAGGATGCCGTTCACGTCGGCGCCCCGGAAGGCGTAGATGGACTGGTCCGGGTCGCCGAACGCGATCAGTGTCCGGCCGCCGCCCGGCGCCGCCGCCCGCGCACCGGCCCGCACCCCGGCACTCGTCCCGGTACGGCCTCCGGCGTGCGTGCCCGCGCCCGGACCGGTGCCGGTTCCACCCGGCGTACGCCCCACACGGTTGCCGGCCAGCGCGTGCAGCAGCCGCACCTGGGCCGGGTCGGTGTCCTGGTACTCGTCGACGTACACGGCGTCGTACTCCCCCGCCAGTCGCTCCGCGACCTCGGGGCGCTCGGCGAGCAGGACCGCGCGGTGGACCAGCTCGGCGTAGTCGAGGACGCCCTGAGCGTCGAGGACGTCGAGGTACTCCGCGAGGAACTGGGCCGCCGCACCCCAGTCCGGGCGGCCGGTCCTGCGGGCGAAGTCGGCCAGGGCGTCCGCGCCGAGTCCCAGCTCACGGCTGCGGGCCAGGACGGCACGCACCTCGTCGGCGAAGCCGCGAGTGGTCAGGCAGGCGCGCAGTTCGTCGGGCCAGCGGACGTGGGCGAGGCCGGACTTCTCCAGGTCGAGCTGGCCCGCGAGCAGTTCGCGGACGGTGACGTCCTGTTCGGGTCCGGAGAGCAGGCGCAGCGGGTCGGCGAACAGGTCGGCGTCCTGGTGGGCGCGGACCAGGGCGTAGCAGTACGAGTGGAAGGTGGTGGCCTGCGGGCCGCGCGCCGCGCCCAGCCGGGCCGCCATCCGGTCGCGCAGTTCCACGGCGGCCTTGCGGCTGAAGGTGAGGACGAGGATGCGGGCGGGTTCCGTACCGGCGGCCACGCGCGCGGCGACGGACTCCACGAGCGTCGTGGTCTTGCCCGTGCCGGGCCCGGCGAGCACCAGCAACGGCCCGCCCGGGTGGTCAACCACCGCGCGCTGCGCCGCGTCCAGCACAGGGGGCTCCACGGACCCGGGGGGCGTGCGCACCAGCCGGTACGCGCCCGGCGCCCGCCGTCGCGCTTCGCGGGGCGGGTCCTGCCGGGTGGTGGAGGAGGAGCTCAATGGTTCGCCGGTCCTGTCGGTGGTGCGCCGCCTGGTGGTGCGCCGCCCGTCGCGGCGGCCGTCCCGCCGGGCGGTGGACGGTCACGACCGGGGACGGCCGGGTCGGGTCGTAGCGGTTCGGCGGGCGGTTCAGCGGGGCGGTCGGTGGGGCGGTCGGTGGGGCGGTTCAGCGGGCTGTTCGAAGAGAGGCTGAGAGGTACGGAGGGGTGCGCGGATGAACACGGTGCGGCGACGGCTCGGGGCCGCGCCGGGCTTCGACGCTACGCCAGTGGGGGCGCGGGCGGACGCGGGTCGGCTGCGTCACTCGTCACGTGTCCGGCGCGAGGCGGGCGGCCGGGGGTGTCTCCGGTCTCGCCGGTCCCTCCGGTCCGGTCCGGCGACGCGCGGGATACGGGGCCGGAGGAGGGCGGTTGCCGGGCTCCGATGGCCGAAGCTGTCAGGTGTGAGCTTCCTCGCCCCTGTCCGGTCCGGCATTCCCGTCGGGCCTCCCGGTCCTGCCGTCCCACCGTGCGCGCCGCATGTCGATCCGCGGCAGATGCCCGTCCGCCGACCGGGCGGCGTCGCGCAGTGGCGTGCCCTCGTCGCGGTAGCGCGCCAGTGCGCGCAGTTCATGCCCGGGCAGGAGCGTGCCGTCCGACCGCACGACGCGCCACCAGGGCACCGCCGATCCGTAGAGCGCCATCACCCGGCCGACCTGGCGCGGTCCGCCGTCGCCCAGCCACTCGGCGACGTCGCCGTAGGTCATGACGTGGCCGGGCGGGACCAGGTCGGCGACGTCGAGAACCCGCTCGGCGTATTCCGGAAGCTCGGCGTGGGCCTGCGCCCCGGGCGCACCGGCGGTGCGGTCCCCGGCGGACGGGCTGCGGCGAGTGCCGTCGTCCGCGGCGTCGCGGGGCGTCCGGTCCTGTCTCATCCGTCCCATCTTGCCGTACGCCACCGACACCGGGGCGGCCGTCCGGACATTCCCGCCGGTCCCGGCGGGGCGTGCGCGCACCCCGCGGGCCGGGAGCGCGCACGCGGGCAAAGGAGCGAATCCTTCCCCTCGCGCGCGCGGGCAGTGCACCCTGATGGCTCCGCGTGTCCTTGCGCCGTGCCACCATCGTGCGGGCGGTGACCGGTGATACGAGAACACGAAGAGCGACCAGATGCGACGAAGGAGCAGGGCGTGCAGCCATCCAGGGCGGCGGACGCCTCCGATGCCGACTCGCAGCCAGGCGGCTCCGGCTCCACGCCGGAACCCACCGGTGACCCCACCGAGCCCGCACGTACCGAAAAAGCGGGAGACGCCGAAGACACCGGAAGCGCCGGTGCCGCCGCCGGCCGCGACAGCACCG
>NZ_JBSFVR010000104.1:0-21736 GCF_053592415.1 Streptomyces sp. NPDC002690
CACCGATGACGGTGTCGATGACGTCCCACTTCTCGCAGATCTCCAGGAAGCGGTACACGTGCTGCGGCTCGACGATCGCGCACATGCGCTCCTGCTCACCGCGGCGGGCGGTACCGCCCTGGCGCTGGCCGCGTCCGCGTCCACGACCTCGGCCGGTTCCGGGCTGCTCGCGACCGGCGTGCTGCTGACGCTGGTCGGGTTCGTCGTCGTCGGACCGCTGCTCGCCGGGCTCGTCGTACGGGTACTGGGCTCACTCGTCCTGCGCGTGTTCGGTCCGGTGGGCCGGCTGGCCGAGCGCAACGCGCTGCGCAACCCGCGCCGTACCGGAGCGACCGCTGCGGCGCTGATGGTCGGTCTCGCGCTGGTCGCGAGCCTGTCGGTGGTCGGCAACTCCATGGTCGCTTCGGCGACCGCCCAGATGGACAAGTCCGTCGGCGCCGACTTCATCATCCAGGTGGGCGACGGCGACCCGATCAGCCCGGCCGCCGCCAAGGCCATCCACGCGGCCGGACATCTGGCCCACGTCACCGACCGCACCGACGTCGCCGCGACCGTCACCGCCCCCGACGGCACCGCGGAGAAGAGCGAGATCGCGGCGGGAACGCCGTCCTACACCGAGGATCTCCGTGCCAAGACCGTGCGGGGACAGCTGGTGGACGCCTACGCCCCCGGCGCCATGTCGGTGCCCGAGGGCTGGGCCGCGGCACACGGGGTCACCCTCGGCAGCCGGCTCGACGTCGCCTTCGCCGGCGGCACCACGGCTCGGCTGACGGTCCGCGCGATCACTTCCGACGACACGGTGTTCGACAAGGGCGCCATGTACATGGACATCGCCGAGGCCAGGCGCTATCTGCCGGCCGCCGAATTCCCGCTGAACAACATGATGTTCGCCGCCGCGCGGCCCGGCCAGGAGGCCGAGGCGGCAGCGGCCCTCAAGGCGGCCACCGCCGACTACCCGCAGGTCAAGGTCCGGGACCAGGCCGCCTACAAGGACATGGTCGAGCAGCAGCTCGACCAGTTGCTCAACATGATCTACGCCCTGCTGGCACTCGCCATCATCGTCGCCGTCCTCGGAGTGGTGAACACCCTCGCCCTCTCGGTGGTGGAACGCACCCGCGAGATCGGGCTGATGCGCGCCATCGGACTCTCCCGACGCCAGTTGCGCCGGATGGTCCGCCTGGAGTCCGTGATCATCGCCCTGTTCGGTGCGGTCCTCGGCGTGGCCCTGGGCCTGGGCTGGGGCGTCGCCGCGCAGAAGCTGCTGGCCCTCGCCGGGCTGGGAGTGCTCAGCATCCCGTGGACCACCATCGGCGTCGTCTTCCTCGGCTCCGCGGTGGTGGGCCTGCTGGCCGCGCTCTTCCCGGCCTTCCGGGCCGGGCGGATGAACGTCCTGAAGGCCATCGCCACCGAGTAGCGCCGCGACAGGGACCGAGTGCCCCGGTCCGGGAACGCCGGGCCGGGGCCGGGGGCGGATCGCTTCCGTGTGCACTGACGGACGTCCACAGGCCCGTCGGCTACGAACCACTGGTGAGGCGTGTGTCCGGCTCACCACCTCGCGTACGTTCTCCCGATCCCGTCGACGGGGGGAGATGAGGGAGGTGAATCGGTGGAGCAGATGGCTTCGGACCGGATGCGCTCCTCGCCCCGCGGCGTCAGGGTCGAGCGGAGTCGAGGAGCGGCTATGCATCGTGGCAGTGGAGCGGAGCCCGGAGACCACCCGGGGGCCGATCATGACCGGTCGGCGGATCAGGTGGTCCTGGACGGGCTGCTCGTGCGCGCCGCCACCGGCGACGAAGACGCCTTCGCCGATGTGTACGACGCCCTGGCGAAGCCGGTGATGGGGCTGGTCTGCCGGGTGCTGAGGGACGAAGCACAGGCGGAGGAGGTGACCCAGGAGGTGATGGTGGAGGTGTGGCGCACCGCGGACCGGTTCCGTCCCGAGCGGGGAACCGCGCGGGGCTGGGTGCTGACCCTCGCGCATCGCCGCGCCGTGGACCGGGTGCGCTCGGTCGCCGCGTCCAGGGCCCGGGAGATGCGGGTGGGGGTTCGGGACCAGGACCGGCCGTTCGACGTGGTCGCCGAGGAGGTCGAGAGGCGGGAGGACCATCGCGTGCTCTTCGTCTGCCTCACCGGGCTGGCGGGGCAACTGCGGTTGCCCCTGATTCTCGCGTACTACGAGGGACTGACCTACGCGGAGGTGGCGGACTCCCTGGACTCGCCGCAGGGCACGATCAAGTCGCGGATGCGCCAAGGGCTGCACCGCCTTCGTGAATGTCTGGGAACGTCATGACCCCGCGTCCCGGCGCCGACCCGCATCTGGATGTCGGGGCCTACGTGCTGCACGCGCTGCCTCCCGACGAGGAGGCCGCCTTCGAGAACCACTTGGCGGGCTGCGCGGAGTGCCGGACCGAGGTCGACGGACTGGCGGCAACGGCGAACCTGCTGGGCGAGGCGGTGGAGGAGCGCACACCGTCGCCGGAGGTGCGCCGCCGGGTGCTCCAGCAGATCTCCTCCATCCGTGTCCCCACCGCCCGGGGGGACGGGCTCACTCCCGTCGTGACGCGGTCCCATCGGCGTCGTGTGCGGGCGCTCGCGGTGTCCCTGGCGGCTTCGGTGGCCGCGGCAGCCGGTCTGGGAGGTGTCGCCTGGTGGCAGACTTCGGCGGCGAACACCGCCCGCCAGGAGGCCGCGCAGGTTCATGACGGTGCTCAGGTCCTCGCCGGCGTCCTCTCGGCCCCCGATGCCGCGATCACCGCCGAGCGGCTCCCCCAGGGGGCGACGGCGAGTGTGATCACTTCGCGGTCCCAGAACCGGGCCGCGTTCGTCGCGACCGGGCTGCGTCCGCTCACCGACGACCGTGTCTACGAACTCTGGTACGCCGAGGGGAAGAGCTTCCGGCCGGCCGGGCTGCTGTCCGGTGCGGGCGGCTGGCAGGCATACGTCCTCGACGGGCCCCTCGAGGGCGCCACGGCCGTGGGCATCACCGTGGAACCCGCCGGTGGGTCGCGGCAACCCACCACTCCCCCGCTCGGCCTCGTCGCCGTTCCCGGGTGACACGTCCCGTCGCCGTCGCCGCCCCCGACAGGTGGGGGCGGCGACGGCGACGGCGACGGCCGCGCGGTCAGGGGACCGCGCTGTCCGCCGTGTCCGGCTCGCGGGCGGGGGGCGGTTCGCCGGGCCGTTCCTCCGGGAGGAGCGCCTGGTCGCCGTAGAGGGCCTGCACCCAGTTGGTCTGGTAGACCGTGTCGAGATAGCGCTCGCCGAGATCCGGAGCGATGGCCACCGAGGTGAGATCCCGTCCTCCGTGACGGGCGAGCCAGTTCGAGGCTCCGCTGACCACCGTCCCGGTGGAACCCCCGAAGAGGAAACCGCGCCTGGCGAGGGCCCGGCAGGTTCGGACGCTGTCGGCCTCGTCGACGTGTACCGCCTCGTCGACGTACGACTCGTCGAGGAGCGGAGGCCGCCTGCTCATGCCCAGCCCGGGGATCATGCGGCGCCCCGGCGGGCCGCCGAAGATGGCGGAACCCGTGGTGTCCACGGCCACGATGCGTACCGGCCGGTGGAAGCCCCGGAACCAGCGTGCGCAGCCCATCAGGGTGCCCGTGGTGCCGACTCCGACGAACAGGACGTCCAGTCGGGGGAATCGGTGGGCGATGGCGGGGGCGGTCCGCAGGTAGTGGGCCCTCCAGTTGTCGGCGTTGGTGTACTGGCTGAGCCACACGTGACGGCCGTCCGCCGCGCAGAGGTCGCGCACGTACGCGAGCCGGGCGCCCAGCAGGCCGCCGGTGGCGTGCTCGTCGGAGACGACGTGCACCCGGCTTCCCAGGGCTTCCATCATCTGGCGCGCGGTCAGGTTGCAGCGGGAGTCGGTCACGCAGATGAACCGGTAGCCCTTGCTCGCCGCGATCATGCTCAGGGCGACGCCGAGGTTGCCGGAGGAGGACTCCACCAGGATCGAGTCCTTCGTCAGGACGCCGTCGCGTTCGGCGGACTCGACCATTTCGGTAGCGGCCTTCAGCTTGATCGACCCGGCGAAGTTGAATCCCTCGCACTTGAGGAAGAGGGGGTGGCCGGCCATCGCTGCGAGGTCGACGTAGAGGTCTTCCTCGTTGAAGGCTTCGGGGACGGAGATGACAGGCACGATGTCTCCTCGGTGGCTGCGGATGGTGGACGGCCGGACGCTTCAGCCGTGCCGGCTCAGTTCGTGGAAGAAGTCGTCGACGATCTGGAGTTCACCGGCCCGGGCCACCTGGTCGTAGACGTACTTGCCGACCGCGAGGTCGAGCACGCCGAGCCCGAACGGAGAGAAGATCACCGGCCGGTCGGGCGGGACCGTCACACGCTCCGCCATGACGTCGTCGAGCGTGCCGAGCAGGAAGTCGCGGTTGCCGGTGAGCTGTTCGGTGAGGTGCGGTGAGGTGTCGGCGCGCAGGCAGTGCTCCACGTCGTCGACGACGTTGGTGGCGCTGAGCAGCACCTGCGGGGCGAGGTCGCGCAGCGACACGTGCAGCACCACCGGGTTGTGGCGGAACCAGGCCGGATCGTGGACGTGCGGCCGGCCGGCCACGGTGGCGAAGACGATCAGATCGCTCCGGCGGACCAGTTCCTCCGCGCTTCGGTGCACGGTGACGCGTCCGACGGCTCCGGACTGTTCGAGGTAGGCCCGGAAGCCGGCCGCGCCGGCGGGAGACACGTCGTGGATTCCGATGTCGTCGAAGGACCAGCCCGTCCGGTCGAGGTAGGTGTGGATGTAGCGGGCGATCAGTCCGGCGCCGACGAATCCCAGCCGGGCGGGTCGCTCGCGGCCCCTGCTGAGCCGGTCGGCCGCGGAGGCCGCGGAGGCCGCGGTCCTGGCGGCGCTGATGATCGAGCTCTCCATGCAGGCGAAGGGGTAGCCCGTCGCGTAGTCGTTGAGGATGAGCACGGCCGACGCCCGGGGAATGTCCGCCGCGACGTTGCCGGGGAAGCTGGAGATCCACTTGAGGCCGTCCACCCGGTTCTCGCCTCCCAGGGAGGCGGGCAGCGCGATGATCCGCGACGTCGGCCGGTCCTGGAAGCGGAGGAAGGTGGAGGGCGGGTTGACCGAGCGGCAGGCCCCGTGCAGGCGGTAGGTGTCTTCGACGACCTCCACCACGTCCTTTTCCCGTCCGTCGAGGACGGCCTTGACCGTGGCGCCCGGGACGACGGCGAAGGGCGGTACTGCCACGTCCGCGTGGGCGGTCGTGCCGGAGGCCGTGTCCACGGTGGTCGTTGCGGAGAGGTTCACGGTGGTCATGAGGCCGCCCTCCCCGCGTACGGCACGGGACCGGGGGGAAGCGTGGGGTCGATGGACACGGGGTCCGCCATCCCCACCACCACGTCCCTCGGTCCCTCGAACGCCTCCCGGCCGTGTGCGGTGCGGATGTTGTCGACCAGCATCAGATCTCCGGCGTGCCAGGGCCGTCGCACGGTGTGTGCCTCGTACGCCCGGTTGATCCGGCCGACGACGTCGGGGGGTACGGGGTCGCCGTTCCCGTAGAAGGTGTTGAAGGGGAGGCCCTCGGAGCCGTACTCCTCGACGAGGAACTCCCGCACCTCCGGGGCCAGGGTCCACTCGTTGAGGAAGGCGATCTGGTTGAACCAGCAGCGTGTACCGGAGAACGGGTGTCCCACCACGGCGTCGCGGCGCTGCCGGGTGCGCAGTGAGCCGTCGGACTGCCAGGAACTCCGGATGGCGTGGGAGCGGCAGTACGCGTCGATGGCGTCGTGGTCGTCCGTACCGAACGACTGGTTCAGCGTGGCGCCGATCTCGTCGTTGTACGAGCGGGTGAGGAGCCATCCCTGCCGCTCGAAGCGGTCGGTGACGTCCGCGGGCAGGTCCTCCAGCACGGCGGTCGCGTCGGCGACGGTCGTCGCACCACCCTCCGTGGGGGGCCGGAGGCAGGCGAAGAGCAGCAGGCCGGGGAACGGGGTCGTGTAACTCAGCTCGTGGTGCATGCACATGGGCTGGTTGGCCGGCCAGCTCGCGGACGAGTAGAGGCCCTCGGCGTACGTCTCACGCGGCGCGAAGGACTCGCGTTCGGTGGCGGGACGGTCGGCCAGGCGAAGCAGGACGGACTCGACATCGGCCGGGGTGCGCAGGCCGAGGCCGCGGACCGTGAGCGTGCCGTGTCCGGCGACCAGATCGCGCAGCGTCCGACGGTGCTCGGTCACCCAGGCAGCCGCGTCCGAAGTGACCCGCGCGTCCAGAACCGGTGGTTCCTCCGCGACCGTTGAGGCGGTGGTCCCGGTGGGCGCGTACGGTTCGGCGCCGACGGGGTCCTTGCTGAACAGTGCCGACAACATGGTGTGCTCCTCTGTTTCGTCGTTCGCGAAATCGTTCGGGCTCTGCGGGGGCCGTACCGGACGTCAGGGCGGCAGGCTGCCGGTCTCCCCGGCCCTGCCGTCCATCAGACGGGCCAGGCCGGCGGGTGTCGGACGGGCGGTGAGGTCGCGCAGGGAGATCGCCCGGTCCAGGCGGACCGCGAGACGCACGGCCGACAGGGAGGTGCCTCCCAGCTCGAAGAAGTCGTCGTGCCGCCCGATCTCCGGGACCGCCAGGCCGAGCACGGCCGCCCAGGCCGCCACGAGCCGGCGCTCGGTGGGGGTCTGCGGCGGTTGGTGCGTGTCCTTCTCCCGTAGGTGCTCTTCGGCGAGCGCCGCCAGCGCCTTCCGGTCGGTCTTGCCGTTGGCGGTGAGCGGCAGGCGCTCCAGGCGGCGGACGGTGTCCGGGACCATGTACGCGGGCAGCAGCTCGCCGAGCCGGCGGCGCAGGTGTACCTCGTCGGGCGCGGCGGGGCCGGTGCAGAAGGCGGTCAGCCGGCCGTGGCCTTCCGGTCCGGTCACCACGACCGCGCCGTCACGGACGCCGGGGACCTGCGGCAGGGTGGCCTCGATCTCGCCGATCTCGATGCGGAACCCGCGTATCTTCACCTGCGCGTCCCCGCGGCCGAGGAACTCCAGTTTCCCGCCGGGCAGCCAGCGCCCGATGTCGCCGCCGCGGAAGAGACGCAGGCCGGGCCGGTGCGGGTCGCTCGTGTAGGCGAGGCGGGTTCGTTCGGTGTCGTTGACGTAGCCGCGCCCGACGCAGACGCCGGAGAAGACGATGGCGCCGGGGGCGCCCAGCGGGACGGGCATCGAGTGGTCGTCGACGACGTCGACGCGCACGTTGTTCACCGGACGGCCGAGGGGGACGCGGCCGGTGGCGGGCGCCTCGTCCATCACCTCGTGGTTGGTGTCGTCGGACGTCTCCGTCAGCCCGTAGGCGTTGACCAGACGGACGCCCGGGCCGGTGGCGAACCATCGCTGGGCGAGATCGCTCCTGAGCGTCTCCCCCGTGACGGACACGCATCGCAGGTCCGGCAGGGTACGGGGGTGGTCCGCGAGCGTGGTCAGCAGGAGGTCCAGATAGGAGGGCACGACCTGGAACTCGGTCACTCCGCCCTCGGCGATCGTGGTCAGGAACCGGTCGGCGTCGAGAACCGTCTCCTGGCCGACCACCAGGGTGCGTCCGCCGGCCAGGAGCGGGGCGAGCAGTTGCCACAACGAGATGTCGAAGCACTGCGACGCGGTCTGGGCCACGACGGAGTCCTCGCCGAGGCCCAGGTCGCCGATCTTGGCCAGGAGGTGGTTGAGGAGTCCGGCGTGCTCGCACATGACGCCCTTGGGCTCCCCGGTGGAGCCGGAGGTGAAGAACACGTACGCGAGCCGGTCCGCCCCGACTTCGGCACCGGGTGCCGTTTCCCCGCCCGGCTGTTCGATGATCTCCGGGACCAGCAGCCGGTGGGCGCCGGGAAGGGTGACGAGGGCTCTGTCCAGGTTGGTGGCGCTCTCCGGTTCGGTGAGTACGTGGGTGCATGCCGCGCGGCCGAGCATGGTGGTCATCCGCGCGGGCGGGCAGTCGGGGTCGACGGGCAGGTACGCGCCACCCGCCTTGAGGACGGCCAGCACGGCGGCGGCCCAGCCCAGGCCGCGCCCGGTCACCACGGCGACCACGTCCTCGGGACGCAGCCCCGCCGCGAGCAGGGCGTTGGCCAGCCGATTGGCCCGTAGGTCGAGTTCCCGGTACGTCCAGGACCGGTCGCGGTGGACGACCGCGACCGCCTCGGGGCGGGTTCTGACGCGTTCCTCGAACAGTTCGTGGACACGGCGGTCCGGCAGCTCGCGGCGGGGCCCGGCGAGCTCGTCGAGCTGGAAGCGGAGCTCGTCCGCCGACAGCAGGGTGCTTGCGTCGAGCGGTGAGTCGGGATCGGCGGCGATCAGTTCGAGCGCGGTGAGGTGATACCCGCTGATCCTGGCGGCCTGGTCCGCGTCCATCACCTCGGTCCGGTAACTCAGGCGTACGGCGGTTCCGTCGGCGTCCGCCCCGGTGGCGACGCCGAGGACGACGCCGTCGCCGTCGGGCAGGGCGGGGGGCTCCCGGCCTTCCGGTTCGAACACCGCCTCGGGGTGCGGGGGCGGCGAGGGCGCGGTGCACGACGCGGCCGTCCGGGCGACCGCCGCCACCAGGTCGTGCCAGCTGCCCGGGCCGGCCGTGACGTCCAGGCGTACGGGCACGGAGCCCGCCCGGGGTACCAGGCCGGTGCGCACGTGCGGGTCGCCGGAGAGCACGGCCAGCACTCTCACGTGGGCGGCCAGGAGAAGCGCGGTGAACGGCACGTCGAACTCGGCCGCGCGTCGGCGCAGGTCCTTCACCAGGGCGCGGGACAGGGGCGTGGTCGTCTCCGCCGTGCCGGGCACGGGGGTCGCGGTCCATCGCGGGACGACCGTGCAACCGTCCTTCGCCGGGGCGGCGGCTCCCGGGGCGTGTCCGCCGGTCACTGCTGCGGCCATCACTGTTCGCCTCCACTGCGGTCGGTCAGCGGGTGGGCGGGGTTCCCCGCCCAGCGGGAGTTCTCCGGAACGGTCTCGCCCTTCATCAGGAAGGAGTCCGCCCCCAGTTCGGCCCCGTCCGCGATCGTCACGCCGTAGTGCACGAGCGCTCCGACGCCGAGCGTGCAGCCGGAACCGAGCGTGCTGCGGTCGGACTTGAACGCGCCGTCCTCCTGCGAGTGGCACTGCACCACGCTGCCGGCGTTGAGCGTGCAGCCCTCTCCGACGGTGACCATCCCGCGCTCGGTCAGACTGCAGCCGTCGTCGAAGACCCGGGACCCGATGTGCGCTCCGAGCAGCCGCCACACGACGTTCTTGAAGGGGGTGCCGTTGAGTACCTGCAGATAGGTCTCGGCCGGGACTTTCCAGTACCGCTCACGGCGCCAGAAGCGCCGGTCGTAGATCGAGCAGAACAGAGGTCCCTGGGGATGCAGGGCCGTGACGACCCGCTCGATCAACACGAAGTACAGGAAGGTGAACGGCAGCACCACCGCGTTGGCGGCGGCGAGGGCGGCCATGCCCCACTGCGGATACAGGCTCGCGGCGCACGCGAAGAACGCGGTCACGCAGAAGAAGTACAACCAGCCGGTGAAGAGGTAGGCCGCCATCGTCACGGCGTTGTGCCGGTTCTTGGCCGCGAGACGGCGGCGCCGTCCTCCCTCGTCGCCCTCGTCCGCCGACTCCTCGAACGTGCTGTCCCGCAGCACCGACCGCGGTATCTCGAAGGCGGGCGAGCCGAGCAGTCCGACGTCGTGGCGGAGCGGCCCGTCCACCGGGACCATCACCTTCGTGGCGAGGAGGCAGTTGTCGCCGGTTCTGCCGCCCGGTGGGTAGGCGATCCGGTTGCCCAGGAAGTTGTGTGCCCCGACCGAGGTCCGTGACAGGCGGAACGAGGTGCTGGAGTACTCCGCGTTCATCAGCGAGAGGCCGTCCGCGACCATGGTTCCGGTGCCGACCTCGCTCAGGAACGGGCTCTCGTGCTTGACCCGGGTACCGAAGTTCGAACCGGTCTGCTCCACCCGGGAGAGGTCGTACCCGATCCACCGGAGGTAGCCCACGACGTACGTGCTGTCGCCGAACAGCCGGGTGAGGGAGTTCCGGTTGGTGAGCAGCGCGGTCGCCCTGTGCAGGGCGTGGTGGAGACCGAAGAGCGGATACGTCCTGCCGGGCCGCACGAATGTGCTGAGCAGCCGGGGGACCACGGCCAGGACGACGAGGCCGCCGAACAGGGCTCCGGAGAACGCGACCGCGGTGGCCGCGAGCACGTCGGCGTAGAGCGTCCAGCTCGTCGCGGCGGCCAGCCCCTGCCTCAGCAGCGCGGAACCGGCCAGGACCCGGGAGAGCAGCACGTCCAGGAGGCCCACCATCAGCGGCAGGTAGACCGCCACCGCCATGAACAGGAGGGTCGCTCCGCCGGCCGCCCGCCGCAGGGTGGCGCACCGGGCGGGTCCCACCGTGAGGAAGTCCGTGTCCGTGACCCGGGCCGGCGACCCGTGCCAGTGCTCACCGTCGGGTACCGCCTGTCCGGTGTGCAGCGAGGAAGCATGGCCGATCTGGGAGCCGTCACCGAGGCTGGTGCCGATGTCCAGCACCGTCGCCTCGCACACGACCGCGTTCCGTCCCATGACGACGGAGCCCGTCTCGATCATTCCGTCGCGGGCCCGGTAGCAACTGACGAGAGCGTCCTTGCGGACGACCGCGCCGGCGCCGATCGTCAGGAGGTCCGTACAGACCGGAGCACTGCGGGACAGGAAGGTCACTCCCCGCCCGATGTGCGCGCCCAGAGCCCTCAGATAGAGGGGGTAGAGCGGCGAACCCACGAACAGGACCAACGGGCTCGATCTGACGAGCGACTTGACCAGCCAGAAGCGGAAGTACGCGAGGCTCCAGACGGGAAACCGCTGCGGCTTCCATCTCCCGACCAGCAGCCACTTGGCGACTACGGGGAGGGCGCAGAGCGTCAGCAGCAGCACGGCACCGAACACGACGGACCGCAGGTAGGAGTCGGGCAGGGTGCTTCCGGCGGAGATCCAGTCGTAGCCCCGGGACGTCGCGAAGGCGAGGAACAGGGCCATGCCGAGAAAGCTCAGCAGTTGCAGTCCACCGCACAGGGCCAGGCGGGGACGGCTCGTCCAGCCTGCCCTCGCCCCTCCCGCCCCGGTCCCTCCCGTCTCCGTCCCGCCCGATTCCGTCGCGACCGATTCCGTCCCGACCGCCGCTCGGGGCGGCGCGTCCGGTGTCGTTGCCTCGCGCCCGGGTTCCTCCGCCGTGGTGCCGGCGACCGGGGCAGTGCCGGCGACCGAGGCGGCGAGACTCCGGACGGTCGGGTGGCGGTAGACGTCGCGCATCGACACCGGGGGCAGATCGGGGTGCTTCCGTACACGGGCGCAGAAATGCGCCATGACCAGGGAGTCGGCACCCAGATCGCTGAAGAAGTCGCTGTCGACGGGTACCTCCTCCACCCGGGCCACGTCCGCGAGGAGCCTCGCGAGTCTCGGTTCCGTACCGGACGGGCAGGAGGCCTCGGCCTGCGGGCGGTCACGGGTGACGGAAGGATCGGTGCTCGCTACGTCGAGTCGCTGTCCTGCCATGAGCACTCCCAGAGCCGCCTGCGATCGAGCGTTCCGCTCGCTTGACAGGCATTCGTTGCCCACGGCCCGCGGTATGAGGGATGTGCCGGTTTTCTCGACTCTTCTCCACGCGGGAAGTCACTCCGCGTACGGTGCGGGCGCCGGTCACCGGGGCGGACGCGTCGAAATCCGCGTCGGCCGGACGCTCAGGCTTCCGTCTCGCCGATGTCCCAGGGCTCCGGATGCGTCGGTCACGGTCAACGTGCTGGGCCCGGGTGCGTGCCGGACCACCTGCGTGACCGGTTCGGAGACGATCGACGGGACGTCGTCGGGGTGCCCCGGCACGGGTGCCTGCCGGGGCACCCGGAGAGACAAACCGCTGGAGCACGGCGAGGAACGTCCGCCTACTGGATGTATGCGGACGTTCCGCCCACACGGCGAGCCGCCATGAATGTCCTCGTGCGCCTCACCAGGAGTCGCGCGTGTGCGTCAGACGCCGGTGGGGACCTCCGCGTGCTGCGGGACGCCGGAGACGGCGGGGGCGTGCCGCTGGAAGAGCGCGCCGATGACGAGCGCCCCCGAAGACGAAGATGACTGAGGAGATCGGGATGGCCGAGTAGGCCCCGGCCCGGTTGCGGTCGCTCAGGATTCGCAGGGGCAGCAGCGGGTTGGCGGCACGGCTCTGCCAGTAGGCGAACGCGACCGACCGTTGACCGGCATCCGGTAGGGCGCGGAAACCGCTGCCCGCCGGGCGGGAGGCCCCTTCGCTCCTCGCGGCCACGGAGCGCCCGCACCTTCGACCTCACGGTCCGGTACGGCTGGACCGTGAGGTCGAAGACCCGGTGCGCGCCGGGCCGATCAGTGCCTCGCGTCAGTGCCTCACGAAGGCCAGATCCGGTGTCCGCACGTGCTCGCGCGGCCCGGCCGCCCGCAGGACCACGTCCAGCACCCGTGCCGGGTCGGCCGCGTAGGCATGCGAGAACCACGCCATGTTGGCCTCCACCACGGCCCAGCGGTGACCCAGGCGGTACGGGTCCAGCAGTTGCCCGACGTCCACGACGACGGCACTCGGCAACGTGCGCCCGGCCGCGGCGGCCAACCGGTCGACGAACTCCGTGACCTGCGCGGCGGTGGCCCGGTCGGCGCGGTCCGTACCGAGCGGGCGTGGGTCGAGCCGACCGAACGTGGCGTACCGGCTCGCCGCGGCGATCCGGCCGTCCAGCAGGAACAGCCGGTACTCGGCAGCGAACGTCACCACGTCGGACAGCAGCACCGGTTCCGCCGGATCCAGGGCGGAGGACAACCGGGAGCCGTCGGTGTAGACGTCGGCGGCGAAGGACTTGTCACGGGGTGGCTTGACGAACGTCGGCCGGTCGATCGCCCATGCGTCCGCGACGGTCCCCGCCCGTATCCGGCGGCCGGTGAACTCTTCCGGCAACTCGGCGAGCCAGCCGTCCGTCGGCTCCAGCAACGCGAACCCGAGCCGGTCGGCCAGCCGCCCACCCGCGACCGGTCCCCCGTACCAGTACGCGGGGCCTGCCAGGCCGGGTTCCTCCGCCGCCCTGACCGGCATCCCTCGGCCCGCCGCCTCGACGGCCAGCAGTTCCATCGTCGACGTCCGCCGCCCGGGCATGACCAGCACCGCGTATCCCTCCCGCACTTCGCGAAGTCACCACGCTAAGGGGCGCATCGAGTTCTGGGCTAGGTCGGTGGGCGGTGTCCGGTGCCGACGCGGGAGCCCGGTGAGACGTTCCCGACAGCCCGAAAGTCCCTGAGGACCACCGTCAACACGGTTCATGGCCGCCCCCATTGGCCCCTGGACGCGAGAAGGCTCGGATTCTCCGTGGTCCACAGGTGCCGCATCAGCCCCGTGTGGCATCGTCGACGGGTGTCTCCCCCGGACTTCGAGGTTCGCCGTGGCGACCTCTCGAACCTGCCCCTGACCGCATCGGATCTGCGCGAGCTGACCAACGCTCCCCCTGAGGAGCAGGCTCTGGCGTTCGCCGGCACGATCATGCGGAACCCGACGATCAGCGCCGTGCTGGAGCGGTTCTCGGCTCTCGATCTACCGCCCTGGTACCTCACCGCGGGCTCGCTGTTCCAGACGGTGTGGAACTCCGCCGCCGGCCGTCACGACCTCAACCACGGGATCAGGGATCACGACCTGTTCTTCTACGACGACGTCGATCTGTCGTACGAGGCGGAGGACCTCGTGATCAGGAAGTGTCTGCACGCCTGTGCGGACCTGGGCGTCGAGGTCGAGCCGCGCAATCAGGCGAGGGTCCACCTCTGGTACGGGGCGAAGTACGGCAAGAGCATCCCGCAGTACGCGAGCCTCGCCCATGCCATCAGCAGCTTCGCGGCGACGTGCTGCTGCGTCGCGGTGAACCTGGACGAGGAAGGGCTGCTCCGCATCCACACCACACACGGGTTCGAAGACCTTTTCAACGGGGTGTTGCGCCCGAGCCCCGTGACCATCGCTCCTCGCCAGGTGTACGAGGACAAGGCCGCGCGGTGGATGGAAGTGTGGCCGGCTCTGACGAAGTTGCCGTGGCCGCGGGACTCGGACGCGGGTCAGTACGCCTCAAGGGCTGTCCCGCAATTCCCGTCGGGCGGACGATTACCGGGCGGTCAGCAGCAGTGCCGCGTGGTCACTGAGTCCGCTGGAACGTGCGTGGTCGTCGAAGACGCACTCGGTCAGCCGTTCAGCTTGAAGTCGTAGCTCTCGCACATGTCCACCAGCGCCGCGTTTCCGGGCAGGTGGTGGAAAAGGCCGGTGACCAGCACCAGTCGTCGATCCAGCGTGCCGGTGTCCGCAGGCGCCCGAGTTGTGCACCGCTGCCGTTCGAGGTGCGCGTCCGCAGCGGCGCGGGCAGCAGCCCACGGCCGCCTGGACCGCACCCCTGCGGGACCATCAGGGGTACGAGCAGAACACACGACGCGGCAAGCGCACATGACGGTGTGCCACATCGACTCACTGCCGGCCGGGCTACGAGGCGACCCGAGCCGCCCAACTCTGCCGAAGCGGTGACGCATGCCCCAAACGCGAATGTAACCTTCTCTCAAATTCAGAGAGAAGGGGACACTGTGGCGACGAGGATCGAATTCACCTACGGCGACGACGGGAGCAGGGAGCATGTCGTGCTCCTTTCCGACCAGCTCGCCCGAGCCCTGGCCGGTGTGCTGCGGGGTGAGGTCGTGCTGTCCGAGAAGGCAGACCCCCGCGGACTGTTGCAGGACACCGCGACCATGACCGACCTGATGGAACTCCAGGAGGAATGGCGTGAGAAGGCCATCGTGGCGGTGGACGCGACTGGGGCCGTGGACCGGGACGCCCTGGGCATCACCGCGAAAATGGGCGCGGCCAAGCTCTACAAGCTGCTGGAGCGGCACGGCCGACCGCGCAACCGCACACAGTTGACGCAACCGTCGGCGCTGGAAAGCCGTGTCACCGCCGAGGACGGAGAATGGGATCCGGTTCGCGTGATCGACACCCTGAGCAGCTATGGATGGGACATCGACGAGAAGCGGGCCCGCGCGCTCCTGCGCACACTGAGCGAGCAGGAGGTGCTGGAGAAGATCCCTGGCCGCTCCGGGCGCGCCGTCTACCGGGTCCCCGGCACTCGGGACTGGCTGTACTGCCTGGACCCGGAACTGAGTACCGTCGATGGCGGGCCCTCCACGCCGGCGCGGGTGGCGAAGCTAGCACTCGAAGGCAGCGGATCAGGCGTGTGGTGGCTGGCCAAGCCTTTGAAGAGGATGAGGGACGGCGACCGACTGTGGTTCTACTTCTCCGGCGTCGAAGGGAAGATCGCAGCAATGGCGCACGTGAATTCCGAGCCGCGCCCGTCACCGGCCGGCTCGGACAGGCCGTACGAGTTCGACGCGACTCTGGATCCGAAGGCGACGGCGGCCCTGCGCAAAGCCCCCGTACGGCTGGCGGAGATGGAGCAGCAGCACCCGCAGGGGTGCGGGCAGATGCGGGCGGCGGACGCGGAGTTGGCCGCCGTGCGTGCCGGACTGTGACCGTTCCACCAAGGGTGGCCTGGCGGGAAGGGTCCCGCGGCATCATCTCACGCGGCAACGAGGAGAATCGGTGGACGACCGACCGAAGTGCCATGCGGCCACGGCTGCTCGCGGCCCTCGGAGCCGCCCTGCTCCTCTCCTCCTGTTCGAGCGCAGGCGGGAATGATCACCGGGCGACGGACGGGTACGCCTCGCACTGGGGAGAGGACATGGGCGCCCCGGAGGCATCGGCGTTCATGAAGGTGGCGGTGCCCGAGAGCGCGACGGAGGTGAAGGGCGCCGTGCAGATCAATCCGCAGGAGGACGTCTATCTGCTCTCCTTCGTGACCGACGAGAAGACCGCGGTGGGGGTGGCGGAGGACCTGCGTCCCGAGACTCCCCTGCACACCAGGAAGCAGGACCTCCCTTCCCCCACCGAGCTCTTCGGGCACCTCGGCCTCACCGAGCCCCAGAGCGAGCAGGGTGTGCGCTGGGCCGGAGCCTGCCCGCCCTGCATCGGGGACAGCCGCCGGAGCGAGGTCCAGTGGATCGAGATCCACGTCCTCGAACTGGGCGCCCACAGGACCCGGGTGTACCTGCGGGCGTTCTGACCGACCGGGAGACGCGTGCGCGCCGTCAGAGCGGGACCTGGGTTCCGAGGTGCGGGACCGGACGGTTCGCTTTCCGCGGGTACGCCGCGTCGTGGCCGTCCGGCCCCGCCGCCTCGGGCGTCCTCAGACCCGGGCCTGCGTCGCGAGCATCAGGCGCAGGGCGCGGGTCATGGCGTTGTCCACACCGAAGTCCACCCCGGCAGGCACCTCTACGAGGCCGCCATGGGCCAGGACCAGGACGCCGCAGGTTCCGGGGCGGGCAGTGCCGGGGCCGTCCAGCCACTCCTCGTACGCGCCGGACGTGGTGTCCAGGTGCGCCCTGCTCCTTCGGCTCACCTCCGTCATCAGCTCGTCGACACCGGTCAGTTCGTCGACGGAGGCGAACGGAACGCTCACCACGGACTCCTCGACCAGGCGGACGCGGGGCTCCTGCTCGCGGCCGGCCCCCTCGGGAGCCTCGGGCGCCTCGGGCAGCAGTCCCCGGCCGAAACGCGCGAAGTACAGCAGGGTGTGCGCGGAGTCGATGCCGCCGAGGAAGGGGCGGTCGAAGCTGGTCTTGCGGTTGCCGGTGAAGTACTCGCGGGGAATCCGCGGGTCGTCCGACACCGGCCAGTGGACCTCGCCCGTCTCCGTGTCCCGCCAGGGCACGTAGCGCCGGATGTCGTCGGAGGCGGACAGCGGCATCAGCTCGATCCCGAAACGGTCGGGGTCCTTGGCCACGATGGAGCCGGGCGTCAGCCCGAACACCCCGATGCCCGAAGTGGTCCACAGCTTCTCGTGGTGCTGGAGGAACTCGTACGTCGCCAGCGCCTCCGCCCGGGTCTCGGTGGGGAAGCCGGTGAAGCCCATCATCTGGGCGGCGATGCCGTTGCGCGCCAGTTCGGCCAGGACGTCGGGGACGACGTCGATCCCGACCCCCTTGTCGATGAGGTCGAGGATGCGCTGGGAGCCGGACTCGTAGCCGAAGGAGATCGCTACGCATCCGGAGGCCGCGAGGATCTCGCCCACGGCACGCTTGGGGAACGTGCGTTCCAGCCGCAGCTCGGCGGACCACCGCAGGTCCAGGGTGGATTCCGCGAGGGCGGCGGCGAGGGTGCGCAGATAGCGGGGGGACATGGCGTCCACCGCGAAGTACAGGGTCCTGCCGTAGCGGCTCGCCTCCCGCAGGTCCTCCAGCACGGCGGCGACCGGGCGTTCACGCGAAGGCGAGGTCGGCCGGTCGGTGTTGAGGCCGTAGTCGCAGAAGGTGCACTTGTTCCAGTAGCAGCCCCGGGTCGGGCTGTAGAGGATCACCGGCTCGGGTGCCCAGTAACGCTCCCACTCCCACACGTCGTACGCCGGGGAGGCGAGCGTCGCCACACTGCCGTACGCGATGTCGGGGGCCGGCCGGCTCCTGGTCATCACGCCGCTGATGGCCTCGAAGGCGCCGCCGCCCCGGACCGCGCCGTTGCCGACCGCGTCGAGGATGCCGATGAGGGCGGTCTCGCCCTCGCCGGGGACGATCAGGTCGGCGTCCTGGAAGACCCGCCACGGGGCCGCGGGGTCGGGGGCGTACTTGACCACGTCGCCGACCTCGGTGCCGCCGAAGACGATCACCGTGTCGGGCAGTACGGCACGGATCAGGCGGGCCATCCTCAGGGCGACGGGCAGCTGGCTGGTGTAGTTGACCGACAGGCCCACCACCGCCCAGGGCCGTTCGCGCAGTTTCGGGACGAACTCGTCGGCGAAGTACCCCTCGAAGGGGCGGGCCACGGCCGCCGGGACCGCCGGGTCGGACAGGTCCGCCGTGCTGCACAGGTTGACGGCGGACTTGGCCCGCATCGAGAAGCCGTCCGCCGTGCCGGGCGGCATCTCCAGGGCGATCAGGTCCCACCACCGGCTCATCACCGCGACCGCCTGGGCATAGGTCGGGGGATGGTAAAAGTGCTCGGGGTCCTGGAACACGCCGATCGCGTCGCGGGCCGATGTGGCGGACAGGCCCTCGGCGGCCAGCGCCTGCCGGTAACGGATCTCGTCGTGCCGGCGCGGGACGGCGGACCTGGCCTCGATCTCGGCGCGGGTGCGGCGGGCGGCGGCGAGCACGGCGCCGAAGCGCTCGGGGTCGGCGAGGTAGGTGAAGGCGTCGAGGTTGGCGTCCACGCAGCCGTACTCGGTGTGGCCGGCCTCGCGGGCGGCGCCCACGAGGTACGGGATCGAGTGGTAAGCGGTCGTCGGGTCGGTCACCGGCGGGTTGACCAGCAGGTAGGCGGTGTTGCCGGTGCCCCGGCCCGGCCGCCGACCGCGGTCGGGCTCCTCCTCGAACCGCGGCATGCCCAACGGGACGAACACGCTCATCGCTGTGACTCCTGACTGTTGTCCTGCGGTGGATGCGTGGCACGGGCGGCCGGCACGCCGGATGCGAGGCCGCTCGCCGGGGCCCCCGGCTTCAAGGAGACCGGTGGGGCGTACTCGGTGCCCGAGCGGTGGTCGCGGAAGGCGCGCTGGGTGAGCGCGCCGACCACGGACAGGGCGATGGCCGCGCCCGCCACCGGGAAGAACGGGGCCGCGCCGAGGTGGCGGACCCCGAAGCCGGCCACGGCCACGGAGATCGGGAAGGTGCCCATGACGGCCAGCATGACCAGGCTCATGACCCGCCCGATGAGCGCCGGCGGGGCCCAGACCTGGAGCAGCGTCACCACGACGATGTTCTGCCAGCCGCTGGCCAGCGCGTAGACGCACACGCACACCGCGGCGCCGACCAGGCCCCCGGCGTAGGGGACGGCGCTCAAGGCGATGCCCATGACGACCGCGAGGGTGGCGAAGAGATAGGCGGGCGATTCCACCGGCCGGCTACGGGCGGCCACCAGCGAACCGGCCAGTCCTCCCAGGCTCAGGCAGGTCAGCAGAACGCCGTAGCCGGTGGCGCCCATACCCTGGTGGGCCAGTTCGGGCAGAGCCACCTCGATCGTGCCGTTGAAGGCCAGGTTGCAGACGAGGGCCACCACCAGGACGACGTGCAACAGCCGTCCGTGGCGCAGCAGTTCGACGAAGGACGTCTCGCGCGCCGGGGGTTCTTCGGCTCCTGCGGGCCCGTCCTGCCGCGGCGCGTCCGCGTCCGCGTCCGCATCCGCGCCGGAGCGTATCCGGGCGAGCACCAGCGCCGACACGAGGAAGGACGCGGCGTCGACCGTGAGCGCCGGGCCCGCGTCGAAGGCGGCCACCAGGGCGCCGCCCGCCGTCGGCCCGAGAAGTCCGCCGACCTGGTTGACCATGGTCGACAGGGCGTTGCCCCGGCCCAGGTCCTCCTTGGGCAGCAGGGCGGGCAAGAGGGTGTACGAGGCGGGGATGAAGACCCCGGAGCAGGCGCCCAGGACGACGGCGATGGGCGCGAGCTGGGCCAGTGTCGGTGTCCCGGTAGAGGCGAGCACCGCGAGGATGCCCACGGCGGCGGCCCGCACCAGGTCGGCGACGAGCATCACCCGCCGGCCGCCGATCCGGTCGGCCACCACGCCGCCCAGCGGAATGGTGACGACGCGGGGGATGCCGTAGCAGGCCAGGACCGTGCCGAGCAGGACGGGGCCGCCGTCACCGGAGAGAATCAGCCACGGCAGCGCTACGGCGTAGCAGTAGTCCCCGACCGTGGAGGAGAGCTGTCCGGCGAGCAGCAGCCGGAAGCCGCGCACCGACATCGGTCCGCTCGTCAGTGCCGTACGGAGCCTCTGTCTGGCTGGTGCCACGCGTCCTCCTCGTGCTGGTGCCGGAAACCGCCCGCCCCACGGGAGTTGTCAGACACGGCCTACGTCCAGGTCCAGGAATTCGCGGATCACCGCGGTCACGGTGTTCGGCGGCGGCAGCCCGAGGTTCTTGCGTACGTCCCCTGCGGAGATCTGCCAGGCGGGGGCGGGCACCGGGTCCACCACGGCGTGGCCGTCGGCGCGCAGCCGGTCCACGTTCCGGCGGACGGCGGGCCGCTCCCACATCAGGCTGTTCATGCTCGGGAAGAACAGCACCGGGCGCTCATGGGCGAGCAGCGCCGAGCTGAGGAGTCCGGAGGCGAGTCCGTTGGCGGCCTGGCCGAGCATGTTGGCGGTGGCGGGCAGGACGACGAACCGGTCCGCCCAGACGGCGGGGGTGACATGACCGATCGTCAGTTCGTCCTCGCCGTCGCAGTAGACGTCCCGGCACAGCAGACGCATGGTGGCGGCCGGGATGAGCACGGCGGCGGAGCGGGTCATGGCCATGCGGATCTCGACGCCGGGTCCGAGGCCGGTGCGCAGGGCCATGAGGTACTGCGGAACGGCGAGTACGTTGCCGGAGCCGCACACCCCGATGAGCAGCCGGCGAGGGGAGTCCGGGCCGGTCTCCGCCGTCATCACCGTGCTCCGGTGGGCTCACCGGCCGCCTCGTGCAGACCGCACTGGGCGGCGACGAGATCGAGCCTGTCCTGGACGTTGTACTTGTAGCTGGGGCAGGGCGGATGGCCCTCCTGCCACGCCTTGGGGCAGGAGCCGCCGCAGGTGGGCATGAAGACGCAGCCCTTGCACCAGGTGGTGCCCGCGGCGATCTCCTCGTTCCAGCCGTCGAAGGGGCCCAGCGGCCGGAGCGGTTCGGTGCCCGCCCGGTCGATGTGTATCAGCGGGAGACTGCGCTCGGCCTCGGGGACGAGGGGGTACTCGCTGCACGAGAAGATGTTGCCGGTGCTGCTGATGATCTCGGACGAGCGGGTCGTGGCGGGGCAGAGGACCTCCCGCGCGGTGATCGGCATCAGCTGCGTGTGCAGCCCGTGCTCGGAGAGCAGCCGGAGCCACCCCGTCTCGCGTTCGGCGAACTCGTTCTTGGACACCTCGATCGCCGATATGTCGTTCCCCCACGAGTGGACGGGAAAGATCGAGAAGGACACGCGGGGGTGGCTGAAACCCAACTCCGCCATCAGCTCGATATAGCGGGGTACGGCGTCCTGGTTGTGCACATCGACATTCGTCCGGAACGAGAAATGGGTGGGGCCAAGATCCGGTTCGTCGAGTACGGAACGCACGGCGCGCACGATGTTCCAGAAAGATCCGCGTCCGCTTTTCAGCGGCCGGTGTTCATTGTGTATATCCGGCGGCCCGTCGATCGTGATCTCGAAATGGGTGACCCCGCAGGAGCGGATGAGCGTGGTGATTTTCTTCGGGGTGAGGAGGGAGCCGTTGGTGACGATCACCGAGGAGTAGGCGACCCCGTGCTCGGCGGCGGCGGCGACGAACCGGGGGGCGAGGTCGCGGATGACCGCGTAGCCCATCATCGGTTCCGCCCCGAACCAGTCGATGCGGGCGCTGCGGGTCTCCGGGGCGGTCACGGCGCGCAGGACGCGATCGCGGACCCGGCTGCGGTGGGTGTGGGACAGCCCGCCCCGGGTGTGCTCCTGGCCGCAGTAGGCGCACCCCATGTTGCAGTAGGAGGTGGGCAGAAGGGCGATGTGCACGGCCGAACGCTTCGCCGACGCACGTCGGTTGCGGTCGAGTACGGCGGACAGTTCGTCCTCGCCGGCCGGTACGAGTATCTGGGCCGCGCGCAGGGCGCCGGTCCAGGCCGGGGTGAGCGCGCCGGTCGTCCCGTACGGCGGTGTGCGGGCAGGCGCCCGTCTCGACGCCTACGACCCGCTCCGGGTCCAGCACTCCGGCGAGGGTACGGCGGACGTGC
>NZ_JBSFVR010000105.1:0-21587 GCF_053592415.1 Streptomyces sp. NPDC002690
GAAGATCTGCGACAAGTGCAAGGTGATCCGCCGTCACGGCCGGGTCATGGTCATCTGCGAAAACCTGCGCCACAAGCAGCGCCAGGGCTGACGCAACAGCCCCCGAGCGCCGGCCGCGAGCGCCTGCTCCACCAGGGGCCGCTCGGTCCCCCGGGCCTGCGGGGCGATGTGCAGCGCGACCCGCACGCCGTGTTCGTCCAGCACCGAACGGGCGCCGTGCAGCGTCTCGTACAGGTACGAATGACGCTCCGGCACGACGAGGGCGACCGGACCGGCCTCGACCGCCGCGTCGGCCCGCGCCGCCTCGGGGGCGCGGGCGGGGGCGAGGGCCGGATCCTCGGCCAGGGAGGTGGACCGTGCCACACCGTGCCCGCGTCTGAGGCGTCCCGCGCGGGCCAGTTCCTCCACGTCCCGGCGTACCGTGACCACGGAGACGTCGAGTTCCTCGGCGAGCGCGGTCACCTTCACCGCCCCTCGCGACCGCACCACCGCGAGGATTCGCTGCCGCCTGAGTTCCACCGGCTCCCGCATGCTGTTGGCCCCTTACCCCGTACTGCCGCATGGTGTTCGTTTGAGCGCTTCTTCGATCGCTCGCGGGCGCAGCATAGGCAGATCGTCCCGGCCGGACGCCAGGGGTGTGGAGGGGAGGGCATTCGCCGGGGGTGGCCGGCGGCGCCGATGAGTGGCGTGTGGTGCTGGGTGGGTGGCGTGTGGCGAGTGGTGCGCCAGGTGTGGGCTGTGGGCGGTGCGCCGGGTGTGGGTGGTGCGTCGCGTGTGGGCGGTGCGTCGCGTCCATATCGATGTGTTTAGCATTCAGTACGCAATGGATACCCTCACGCTTGCCCAAGTGGCCGTGCTCGCCGCGGCGTCAGCCCTCGTCGGCTTCTCGAAGACCTCGATCAACGGCGCCAACACGATCAGTCTCGCGGTCTTCGCGGCCGTACTTCCGGCCCGTGAGTCCACCGGTGTGCTGCTTCCCCTCCTGATCGCCGGTGACGTACTCGCCGTATTCGTCTACCGGCGGCACGCGCACTGGCCGACCCTGCTACGGCTCTTCCCCACCGTCGCGGTCGGCCTGGTGGCCGGAACGCTCTTCCTGAAGTACGCGGGCGACGGCGCGGTACGGGCGTCGATCGGCGCCATTCTGCTGGTCATGGTCGGCGTCACACTCTGGCGGCGCCGGCGGACGGCAGGGCCGGTGGCCGACGGGAAGCGGGCGGAAGGCGGTCACGGCGGCGAGGCCGAGCCCGGTACGGAAGCCGGTGAACGGGGGGCGGGAGCGGGGGGCGCGGAGCCGGAGCCTCTGGGGCGGCGGGCCCGCAACGCCGCACGCGCCCAGGCCGGGACCTACGGGGTGCTCGGTGGCTTCACCACCATGGTGGCCAACGCGGCCGGCCCCGTCATGTCGCTCTACCTGCTGTCCTCCGGGATGCGCAAACTCGGCTTCCTCGGCACGTCCGCCTGGTTCTTCCTGATCGTCAACGTGACCAAGGTGCCGTTCAGCGTGGGGCTCGGCCTGATCGACGGGCGCTCCCTGCTGCTCGACGCGGTTCTGGTGCTCTTCGTCCTGCCCGGCGCCTGGCTGGGCCGCCGGTGCGTGGACCGGATCAACCAGCGGCTCTTCGAGCGGATCGTGCTCGTGGCGACGGTGGTGGGCGGGCTCCAGCTGGTGCTGCTCTGAGAGGGCCCGCCCGATACCGGTCGGACGCGTGGACGCCGTGGGGCGGTGGACGTCGTGTGGCGTGGCGTCGTGCGGCGTGGCGTCGTGGGGCGCCCGCGTCCTCGTCGCTCAGGGAAGCAGCAGCCAGTCCGTTCCGACGGCGGCGAGCAGACCGATGCCGAGCAGCCAACTCGCGAGCCGAGTGCGCCCGTTGCGGCTGAGTTCCATCACCACGCCGCACAGGATCAAGGCGAGTCCGTAGACGCCGACGACCAGGACCGACGAGCGGCTCGCGATGCGCATCCACAGGACCACCGCCATCACCGCCATGCCCACCGAAGAGAGCGCGATGCGCAGGCGCCGCGCCTGACGCGGTGTCAGGCGCCCCTGTCCGGCGTCTTCTGCGCCCATCTCCTCCTCGGAGGCACCCTGCTCCGAGGCCTTTTCATCGCCCGCGGCCTCTCCGCCTGCGGCCTCTCCGCCGGGGGTTTCTCCCTCGGGGAGCGCGGTTTCGGCGTCGTCCTCACGGTCCTCACGGACTCGGTCCTCGTTCTCGTTCTGGTCCCGCTTCGCGTCCTCGTCCTCGACCGGGACCTGCGCCCGAACCTGTTCCTGGTCAGCAGTGCTCATGCAGCCGGATCGTAACGGCTGTCCGCCGCGCCGGGTACGTCGAGCCCCGGGGACCGCGGCCCGCGCTCCCTCGACGGCGCCTGTGGCCCGGCCGTGCGGCGGGGCCGTCCGGGGCATCCGTCAACCGGGACGAGTCTCCGCAAGGGTATCCGCGCTGTCGCGCATGGCCGAATCTCAACCGTGCCGCGATCCCGAGGTGTCCCTACGGGCGGAGCCTGGGCGCCTCCGCGGCGGCGTCCAGCCCGCCGGCCGCGCGCTCCCGGTCCGCCGGACCAGCGGCCGAACCGGCCCCCGCGGGCTCCACCCGCCCCGCCAGTTCCCGGGCCCAGCCGATCAGCCCGCCGATCCCGATTCCGTACGGTGCGCGGGTGCGGTACGCCTCCAGTACCGCCGCTCCCCGGCGCAGCAACCGGGCACCCCCTACCGCGTTTCCGCGCGCCGCGTGCGTCAGGCCCACCGCCAACTGAGCCATGGCACGCCACAGTTCCCGGTCCTCCTCCGGGCCCGACTTCCAGGCGTCCTCGAAGACCTCGTGCGCGTGGAAGGGCATGCCCGCGTCCAGCAGCCGCTGGCCCTCCCGCAGTGTCTCCTCGGGGGAGCGCACCACACCTTCGGGCTGACGCCCCACTCCCTCGGTCCCGTAGGGCAGGGGACGCCCCAGCCCGTCGCGGGGGCGGGCGTTGCGCGCCCGGCCTTCGGCGTCGCGGTCCCTGTGCGTTTCGTCCACGGTTCGATTGTGCCCCGTGGGCCTTCCGTTCGGATCATGCCGGGTTCGCGGGGCGGCGCTCCCCGCGAACCCTCGGCCGGTCCGATCCGGACAGAAGGTCCCACCTGTGGCGAACTGTTCCAACCACCGCCCGTGCCGCCCCGCGCGCGACTACGCTCGGCCCTGTCCGCATCACCTTGGGGAAGGGGAGGCATGAAGCCGTCCCGGCCGTTGTACGAGCGCGATCCCGAACTCGCCGCAGCAGCAGACGCGGTGGCCGCGCTCTGCGGCGCGCAGGCCGTCGGTGGCCTGTTGGTCTGCAGTGGGGAGGCCGGGCTCGGCAAGACCGCGCTGCTGGCCGAGGTCCGGGCCATGGCAGCCGACCGCTGCACCGTCTGGTCGGCGCGCGGCGGTGAGACCGTCACGTCGGTGCCGTTCCACGTCGTACGCCAACTGCTCCAGCCCGCGCTCGTCCAGATCCCCACCGACCAACTCCGTGAGCTGTTCGGCGACTGGTACGAGACCACCGCGCCCGCCCTCGGACTCGCACAGCCCAGCGGACCGCAGCCGGACCCCCAGGGCGTCCGGGACGGCCTCGACCACGTCGTGCGCCAACTCGCGATCCGCCACAGCCACCGGCCCCTGCTGCTCATCGTCGACGACGCGCACTGGGCGGACGGCGAATCCCTCGACTGGCTCTCCTCGTTCACCGAGAACCTCGGCGATCTGCCTTTACTGGCCGTTCCGGCCTACCGCCCGCGCGAGATGGCCGACCGGGGCAGGGCCGGGGCCTTCGATCCGACCGCGTCGAGCGACCCCGCCAAACTCGTGAGGATCCCGTTGCGGGCGCTCACTCCGGAGGCCACCGCCCATCTGGTCCGGGCGGCCCTCGGAGACCACGCGGACGACCCGTTCTGCCGCGAGGTCTGGGCGGTCACCGGAGGTAACCCGTACGAGGCGGTCGAGCTGGTCGCCAAGGTGCAGGACGAGGAGATGACGCCGGTGGAGGACTCCGCCGGCCAGCTGCGCGAACTCGGTGCCTCGGCCCGGGGCCGCGGGCTCGTCGCCCGCCTGGAGCGGCTGGGAACCAACGCCAACCGGTTCGCCTGGGCCGCCGCCGTACTGGGCACGGAGATCTCCCGGGACATCGCGGCCAATCTGGCGGGCATGAGCGCGGCGGAGGCCGCCGACTGCACCCACAAGCTCCGCGAAGCCCGCATCGTCACCGGTTTCGACCCGCTGGAGTTCGTCCACCCGCTCATCGCCACGACCATCTACGACTCGATCCCGGCCGCCACCCGTACGGCCATGCACGGACGGGCGGCCTGGGCCTTGACCGACGCCGGACACAGCGTCGCGGCGGCCTCACGCCATCTGCTCGAAGTGCACCCGGACGACGACCAGGGGGTGGTCAGGCAGCTCCGCGAGGCGGCCAGGCACCATCTCGCGGTCGGTGCCCCGGAAGCCGCCCGGCGCTGTCTGGAACGCGCCGTCGAGGAGCCGCCCCGGCCCGAGGACCACGCGCTGATCCTCTACGAACTGGGCTGCGCGACACTCCTCAGCTCGCCCGCCACCACCGTGCGCCATCTGCGGAACGCTCTCGACACACCGGGTCTGGACGACCGCCAGCGAGTCGACGCGACCTTCCGGCTCGCCGCCGCACTCGCCCACAACAACGAGCTGAAGGAGGCCTCCGACACCCTCGCGGCGGAGTCGGCACGTACTGCTCCCGGGCCGGGCCTGATGCGACTGCAGGCCGCGCACTTCCAGTGGGAGGGGATGCAGCGGGAGGAGGACGACGGTGCGGCCCGCTCGCGCAGGCTCGCCGCCAACGCGAACCATCTGGAAGGCCGGGACAACCCCGAGCGCGCGCTGATCACCCTGCGCGCCTTCGACGCGATGATGCGGGGCGAGAGCGCCGAACTCGTCGTCGATTTCTGCGAACGCGCGCTCGTCAACGGCAGCCCGGCCCGTGGCCTCGGCTGGACGGACTCGGAGTGGGGCTTCGAGTTCCCCACCATGGTCGGTATCACCTACGCCTTCACCGACCAGTACGAGCGGGCGCAGAGCCTGTTCGGCGAAGCGGTGCGTGCCTTCGAGATCTCCGGGTGGAGCGGCGCGCACCTCGCCTTCGCCCACACCCTGCTCGGCCTCGTCGCCCGCCGTCGCGGAAGGCTCGCGGAGGCCGAGGGCTTCCTGCGCGAAGGGCTGCGGCTCGCCGACCGAGTCGGCAGCGGCCTTCCCGTCCACTGGGACGCGGCGTGCCTCCTCATCGACACCCTGCTCGCGCGAGGCCGTACGGCCGATGCCCGCCTGGTCGCGGACCAGTACGAGTTCGGTGCCCCGTACCCCAGTGCCATGGTCCTTCCGGACGCCCCGTGCGTCAGCGGCCGTCTGCTGCTGGCCGAGGGGCGGACCGAGGAAGCCGTCGCAGAGCTCGAAGCGGCGGGGCTCTCGCTGGAGGTGCGCGAGCGCCACAACGGTGTCTGGGCGCCCTGGGCGTTCGATCTGGCCCGCGCGCTGCGTGACACGGATCCCGCCAAGGGTGCCGAGATCGCCGCCGAGGCCAGGAAGCACGCGGAACGCTTCGGAACGGACACCGCGATCGGTGAGGCCCTGCGCTGCCTCGCTGTGTTTGCGCCCGCCGAAGAGGCCGAAAAGCTGCTGGCCGACGCCGTGCGCCACCTGGAGGCGTCCTCCTCCGAGTACGAGCACGCGCTCGCCCGGTACGAGTACGGCATCGCGATCCGCAGCGTCCGGGAGCTCGGCCGCGCGCACAAGCTGGCCCTCGGCTGCGGTGCCGACGGACTCGCCAACCGCGCCCAGCAGGCACGCGCGTCAATTCGACCCTCGGAGTGAGGTAATGTTTTCCCTGCGCGGCCGACCGGGAACACCGGGAGGAAACGCAGCGGGACGTGGCGCAGCTTGGTAGCGCACTTGACTGGGGGTCAAGGGGTCGCAGGTTCAAATCCTGTCGTCCCGACTGGAGACAGTCGCAGATCAGGGCCGGTTTCGGAGCAATCCGAGACCGGCCCTTGATCGTTTTGGGGACCAGTTCGGGACCGGTTCGGGACCAATCGGGTCCGGGCGTCCTTGACAGGTCAGCGGGTCATGACGATGGGGCTCGGCAGTGAGCGCGGTGCGCACAGCGCGCTGAAGCGAGCCGGCGGTGCGGTACCGGTCGCCGTGATCTTGTGGACATCCGGGTGCGGGTAGCGCTGGGTGGTGGTCGGTGAACAAACGGGCGTCCGGACCGGGGGCCGGCGGACGGATGCGCTGGGCGACGACGGGGCGGATCTCCTCGACGAGGGGAACCTTGCGGGCCCGCTTGCCTTTGGTGCCCTTGTCGGTCAGGGCGCCGGGGGCGGGGGGTTGTCCGGACCGTCTGGTGAATGGTGTCGGTGATGGTCGTCCCGACCGAGGACGACAGCCACCGGCCCCGCTTCGAGAGCCAAGCGACGAACTCGTGGGTGCCGCCCGCGGAGTCCGTACGACTCCGTGTGGAGCGGGCCACGACCATCACCCCGTCCAGGTCCACGATCACCTGACCGCCCGGGTCCGGTGACGAGGCGCCGGCCGGCTTCCGGACACGCGCTCGTACTTCGGCCCGCGCCTACCGGATCGCGGTCGGAGTCTTCGGCCCGCTCTCGGCGAGCTGGTCGATGAGCGGGGACGGTCGGGTCGGAGGCCACCGGCCCGAACCGGGCGTCTCGCCGCGTCGTCGGAACGCCCGCACGCATGCGGTGTGCGAACGCTCCTCCGCCTTGAGCCTCCGCCAACCTGAAGTCGCAGGTCAAAGGGCTGATGTGACCGGTTCTCCGGGTACTCACGCTGGTCGTGGCCGGAAGTCCGCAGAGAAGATCGTTCGTCAGCACGGCCGAGGCTGAGCCTGGCTCTTTGATTTCTGGCTAAGTGCTTGCCGATCATCAAGGTGTTGCTTTCAGAGCTGGGGCTCGTTGGTGTCGTATGCGCATCCCGGTTGAGACTCGTGAGCAACTTGCCGTGAAATTTGCGGTGTTGTTCCCGCACTTGGACGAACGACAGCGACGGCTCTTGATGGCGGTGGAAGCCCGGGAGTTGGGGCATGGCGGCGTTCGGGCCGTGGCCCTGGCAGCCGGGTGAGCGGGACGACTGTCCGCAAGGGCATGTCCGACCTGGAAGCAGGTCGGCTTCTGACCGGACGGGTGAGGCGGCCGGGCGGCGGACGCAAACGCATCGCGGACCTCGACCCTGGACTGCGGGTCGCCCTGCTGAGCCTCGTCGAGCCGGACGAGCGTGTCGATCCGACACCGCCGTTGCGGTGGACGACGAAGTCGACTCGCTCGCTGGCAGCCGAGCTGACCCGGCAGGGGCACCAGGTCGGTGCGGACACCGTCGCCGCCCTGCTGCGGCAGGAGGGGTTCCGCCTGCAGGCCAACGCCAAGAGACTCGAGGGAAGTCAGCACGCCGACCGGGATGCCCAGTTCCGCTACCTCAATGACCAAGCACGCTACCACCGGGACGCCGGCCAGCCGGTGATCAGCGTGGACACCAAGAAGAAGGAGTTGGTCGGCGACTTTCGCAACCCCGGCCGCTCCTGGCGGCCCGCGGGCGATCCGGTGCCGGTCCGCGTCCACGACGTCGCCGATCCGATGCTGGGTACTGCGCTCGGTGGACATGCCGCTCGAAGCCGCGTTCACGGCGACGTACCCATGGGAGGAGAGGCGCCGGCGCAGCCAGGACGCCATGGAAGGCCCGCGGGCCTTCGCACAGAAACGCCCTCCGGTGTGGCGGGGGAACTGACCGGCCGGCGAGGACCGCGGCACCCGTCGGCGTACGCCGACGGACTGACCACCGGTCCGTCGGCGTACGCCCGCGGGATGACGGCCCTCAGAGGCCGGGGACCTAGGATCGCCCCGTGGAACGTATGCCGCGCCCCCCGCTCCTCGGCCGTATGACGCCACGCGCATGGACGGTGGTGATGTGGTGCATGGTCGTGGGCGCGGCCGTCCTGCTGACCACGATGATCGCGCCCACCACGTCACCGATGTTCATCCAGCCGCGCCAGCGCTTCCACGTGGACCTCTGGGCCAGGATCGCCCTGGCCGTCTTCATCGCGCTGCCGATCGGCCTCGCCCGCCGCCGGCCGCTGTCGGTGCTCGGCCTGATCCTGGTCGAGTCCTTCCTGATCGCGATGGTCCGACAGCCGACGTGGCCGATGCTCATGATGACCGCGGCCCTGGTGGGGTACATCGCGGTCGTCCGCCCCCGCAGCTACGTGGTGGGGGCGGCCCTCGTCACGCTGCTCTCGTGGACCGCCCAGTGGGCGGCACTGAGCGGTGCCGGCTGGCTGCACGCCCTCACCGTCAAAGCGAGCTACGCGGCCCTGCTCATCGGCATCGCCTGGTCGATCGGCAACTCGGTCCGCCAACGACGCGAGTACGCCGACGCGCTGCGCGTCCAGGCGGCCGCCCAGGCCGTCGTGGCAGAACGGCTGCGCATCGCCCGGGAGTTGCACGACACGGTGGCCCATAGCATCGGCATCATCGCGATCCAGGCCGGCGCCGTGAACCGGGTCCTCGAGACGCAGACCCCTGGGGTCAAGGACGCGCTGAACGCCATCGAGACCACCAGCCGGGAGACCTTGGCCGGGCTCAGGCACGCCTTGGGCATGCTCCGCGAGGCGGGCCCGGACTCGCCGAATTCCGTCCGCTCTCCGGGCCTGGCCAATGTGGACCAGCTCACCCGGACGGCGGCGGGCGCCGGGATCCGCGTCCACGTGCACTGGCACGGGCAGCGCCGTGCGCTTCCCCCCGACATCGACCTGTCCGCCTTTCGGATAATTCAGGAGTCTGTGACCAACGTGGTGCGTCATTCGGGCAGCGACGACTGTCACGTGAATGTGGATTTCAGGGACGAGGAACTGGCCATCGAGGTTGTCGACGACGGACGCGAGCACCGCGCCGCGGGAGCCGGCTACGGCATCGCCGGGATGCGCGAACGCGTCGTCCTGCTGAAGGGACACTTCCATGCGGGACCCCGGCCCGAAGGCGGATTCAAGGTCGAAGCGAGGCTCCCGGTATGACGACCGTCCGGCTCGTGCTCTGCGACGACCAGCCCCTCGTGCTCTCCGGCCTGCGCATGGTGATCGGCGCCGCCCAGGACCTGGAGATCGTGGGGGAGGCCCAGACCGGAATCCAGGCGATCCAACTGGCCAGGGAGACGCGGCCCGACGTGGTGGTGATGGACATCCGGATGCCCGGCATGGACGGCATCGAGGCCACCCGTGCCATCACCGCCGAGTCCGACGACATCCGCGTCGTCATGCTGACCACCTTCGACGACGACGAGAACGTCTACGCCTCGCTGCGCGCGGGCGCCAGCGGGTTCCTGGTCAAGGACACGGCGCTCGATGACCTGCTCACAGCGATCCGGGTGGTCGCCGAGGGCAACGCCCTGATCGCGCCGAGCGTCACCCGCCGCCTCATCGAGGAGTTCGCGGGCAGGCCCGAACCCAGCCGGAGCCCCCGCCCCAAGGAACAGCTCCTGAACGGGACCACCGAGCGGGAACGCGAGGTGCTCACGCTGATCGGGCGCGGCCTGTCCAACGCCGAGATCGCCGGCACGCTCTTCATCGGCATGGCCACCGCCAAGACGCACGTCGCCCGGCTGATGAGCAAGCTCGGCGCCCGCGACCGGATCCAGCTGGTCATCATCGCCTACGAGGCAGGCCTGGTCTCGGTGTCCTCTTAGGGCGCGTATCGGGTCGCGATCAATGAGCATCGCAGCTTCCGGAGCGGGTGCCGGCTTCGGGCACGGGGTCCGGCGATCTGCGGCTGCGCCGTGTGGACGCGAGTGACCGGAAGCGTTGCCGCAGGCAGCGGCGGGGGCCCGAGGGCCCCGGCTGCATGCCCGCCGGGACGGTGTGTCAGACCACGGCGAGCCGGTCCACCAGCAGCTCCACCCTCTGCGCGGCGTCCTCCGGTAGCAACCGTCCCGCCCGGGTCAGGGTCGCAAGGCCGTGCAGGGACGCCCAGAACACCTCGGTGAACAGCGCCGGGTGGACACCGTCCCCGGCGACCTCGCCCAGGCTCTCCAGCAGCGCGGCGAAGGCGTCCTTCAACGGCTCCGGGGTGTACTCCTGCGCGTACGCCAGGCCACCGTCGAGCTGGAACAAGGCATCGTAGACCGCCGGGTTGCGTGCGGCGAAGTCGAGGTAGGCGCGGGCGAGCGCGGCGACCTGCTCGCGTGGGCCGTCCGCGGCGACGGTCGCGGCACGCACCGCCGCGGCCAGCTCGGCAGCGCCCTCCAGGGCGACGGCGCCGATGATCTCCCGCTTGCCGCGGAAGTGGCTGTAGAGGACGGGCTGGCTGTACTCGATGCGCTCGGCGAGCCGCCGGGTTGTGACCGCGTCCCAGCCCTGCTGCTCAGCAAGTTCGCGGGCTGTCGCCACGATGAGGCGCTCGCGCTCCGCCCGTTCGCGCTGCTTGCGTTCTTGTACCGACATGACTCGAATACTAGCACCGCTAGACAATCCAGCGGCAGCAGTACTAGCCTCGCCTCATCATCTAGCAGCGCTAGGTACCAGGAGGGGTCATCATGTTCAACGCACTCGAGGTGTTCACCACCGTGATCGTCGGCCTGATGGTGGGGGTGGAGTTCTCCGTCGCTTTCGTCATGAACCGGATCTTCAACGCCCTTCCCGAAGACAGCGACCAGCTCGCCCGCGCCCACGGGGGCCGGATGCTCGGCGCCCTCATGCCGTTCTGGTATATAGGCTCGCTCGTCCTCAGCGCAGTCTGGGCCATCGCCGGATGGGACCGCCCAGGCGCCGGACTCGTCGTCATCGCCGCCGCGCTGCTGATCGTGAGCGTGATCATGTCGCTCCTGCTGCTCGTCCCGATCAACAACCGGGGCAAGACGTGGACCCCCGAGAACCGGCCCGCGGACTGGAAGGAGCAGATGAACCGCTGGGACCGCTACCACTACGTCCGCGTCGTCGTCATCGTCGCCGCCTTCGCCTTCCTGGTCACTGCCCTCGCCTGAGCCCGAAATCCACAGGGAGAAGAACAATGTCACTGAAGAAGGTCAACACCGTCCTGGCCGCCGCCTTCATCCTCTTCATCCTCTGGTTCGGGTCGGAGTTCATCCTGCGCCCGGAGACGGTGGCGTCGGGCTTCGGCCTGCCGAGTTGGCCGTCCGGCGACGGAGGCGGCTTCCTGATCGTCAAGGGAACCCGCGACGTCGTCATGGCCCTGGTACTGGGTGTCCTGCTGGTGGCAGGTCACCGCCGGGCGCTGGGCTTGGTGCTGCTGGTGGAGGCCCTCGCCGCGTGCGGGGACATGGCCAACGTGCTGGCCCACCACGGCTCCGTGGCCGCCGCGCTCGGCGTCCACGGCCTGACCGCGATACTGATGGTGGTCAACGGCCTGCTGATAATGCGCGAGACCCGCAAGGTCGCGGCTGCTCCGGCAACGCGCGCCCCGCAGCCCGCCTAGGGCAGGCATTGAGTCGTGATCACTGACTGGCTCGGGCGAGGTCCTTGATCCAGATCATGGAAGCTCGGAGGTGGAGGCCTGCTTGGTAGCTCTCCGGGGTTTTGTCGTGGCGGGTCGCGATGCCGCGCCATGCCTTGAGCATATTAATCAGGCGCTCAACGGTGTTGCGCTCTCTGTAGAGCTCGGCGTCGTGGGTGACGGGCCGACCGCCCCTACTGCCCTTCTTCTTCCGGTTGGCGGCTTGGTCCCTCTTCTCCGGGATCACAGCCTTGATACGGCGTTTGTGCAGGTAGGCGCGGTTACCGCGGGACGAGTAAGCCTTGTCTCCGGCGACCGCGCCGGGCCGGGGGCGGGGACGGCCGACCGGCCCACGGGCCCGCACCTGCTCGAGCACGGGGATGAACCGAGGGCTGTCGGCGGCCTGCCCGGCGGTCAGCGTGAGCACGAGCGGGCGACACCTGCGGTCACCCGCAACGTGGATCTTGCTGGTCTGGCCGCCCCGCGACCGTCCGAGCCGGGCAGCCTTCTCCAGCGCGGCGAGGATCTCCGGATCGAGATGCATTCCGGCCGCGTCGTGGTGGGCGCGGGCCGTGGTGGAGTCCGCGCTGACCAGCGACAAGTCCACCCTGCCACGCTTCGCAGCCTCGGCGATCAGGCCCTCCAGCAGGGCCTCGAAGACCCCGGCATCCCGCCACTGCCTAAACCGGTTGTGCACGGTGGACCAGGCGCCGAACTCGTCCGGCATCTCCCGCCATTGCGCTCCTGCGCGAAACCTTCAGATCACGCCCTCGAACTGCTGCCGCAGCCGGGTGGGATACGGGCCGTACTCGCCGATTGGCAGGTGTGGCGCGATGAACTCCCACTCCTCATCCGTCAGTTGCACGCGCGTCATGTACTCAGGACTACGGGGGCCAGCCCTGAAGCGGAGGCGGATCCCACAGATTGATCACGACCCGATACAGGCCCTAGTACGTGACGCCCCACCATGCCTGACGCCCGTACACCGTACGGGCGTCAGGCATGGTGGAGGCGGACAGGACGGCCGGGGCGGGCGTCCCACACGGGGATGTGGAGTGGCGCCCGCCCCGGCCGTCGGTCTGGTGGTACTTCAGTCCGTGGCGATGGCCGCCAGGACGTTCATGCGATCGGCGCGGAAGGCCGGTACGAGGGCGGCCAGCAGACCGACCACCGCGGAGAGCGCCAGGACGATCGCGATCGTGGCCACCGGTACGGACAGCGTCTGCAGCCCCTGGGCCTTCATCAGGTGCTGGGCACTGATACCCCAGCCGAGGCCGAGCCCGGTGCCGAGTAAGGCGCCGAAGACCGCGATCACCACGGACTCCAGATGGATCATCCGGCGCAGCTGGCGCCGGGTGAGCCCGATCGCGCGCAGCAGCCCGATCTCACGGGTCCGCTCGACGACCGACAGGGCCAGCGTGTTGATGACGCCGAGCACCGCCACGAGGATCGACAGTCCGAGCAGGGCGTAGACCAGGTAGAGGAGGGTGTTGACCTGCTTCAGGTAGAGATCCTTGAAGCCGGCCTGGTCCTGCACGGTCAGCTGCGGATAGTCGCCGAGCGCGTCCTGCAGGGCCTGGTAGACCTCGCTCCTGTCCGCTCCGTCGGCCGCCTTGCCGTAGAAGCCGGAGTCGGTGGGCATCTCGTCGGCGGGCAGGGTGCCGGCGACCGTGAGGATGCCGATGTAGAACTGCTTGTCGAAGACCGTGCTGCCCGCAGAGGTGATCACTCCGACCGGCACGGACTGCTTGTGGCCGTTCCCGTAGTCGAGCTCCAGTTTGTCCCCGACGCTCAGGCCGTGGGTGTCCGCGTACTCCTCGTCCACCGAGATGCCGCCACCCGTGATGGTGTCCTCACCGCTCCCCTCCTTGACGGGGAAGCGGAAGTCCTTGGTGAAGGACCCCGAGACGGCCACCAGGGTGTAGGTGTTGCCCTCTCCGCCCGGCGGCGTGATCGTCGCGGGAAGGTGCTTCTCCTCGGTGATGTGATCGATCCCCGGGGTGTTCTGCGCCGCCTCCAGCATGGCGGGCGTCAGACCCGTCTGGTCGGCCATGACGAGGTAGTCCGCGCCCAGCACCTTGTCGATCTGCGCGTTGGTCGAGCTGACCATCGAGGAGGAGATCACCGATACGCCCGTGACCAGCGCGAGACCGATCATCAGGGCCGCCGCGGTCGCTCCCGTACGGCGCGGATTGCGCATCGCGTTGCGCTGGGCGAGCTTGCCGGACGGCCCGAACAGCTTCGGAAGGACCGCACCGAGCACACTGATCGAACCGGTGGCGAGCAACGGCCCGAGCACGACGAAACCGATCAGCGTGAGGGCCACGCCCGCGCCCACTCCCGGTGAAGAACCGCCGCTCGCACCGTACGCGAGGAGCGCGCCGCCGAGCAGCGTGAGGAGCAGGCCGGTTCCGGCCCGCAGCCTGCCGGTGGAGCCGTCGCCCGGGGTGCCGTGCTCGCGCAGTGCGGCCATGGGCGAGAACCGGCCGGCCCTGCGCGCGGGGATCCAGGCGGCGAGGACGGTGACCACGACGCCGACCGCGTACGAGGCGACCGGGATGCTCGCGTCGAACTCCAGGGAGCCCGAGATCTTCATGCCTGCCCGGCCCATCAGCAGGATCAGGAGCTGCGCGACACCCAGACCGGCGAGCATGCCCAGGGTGGAGCCGATCACCGCCAGCAGCAGTGCCTCGACGAGGACCGACTGGTTGACCTGGCGACGGCTGCACCCGAGAGCACGCAGCAGGCCGATCTCCCGGGTGCGCTGGGCGACCAGCATGGAGAAGGTGTTGACGATGAGGAAGCCGCCGACGAGCAGCGAGATCCCGGCGAACCCGAGCATCAGGTACTTCATGAAGCTGAGGTAGCTGCCGACGTCCTTCTCGCTGTCCGCCGTCTGCTCGCCGGCCGTCATGACGTCGAAACCGTCGCCCAGGGCGGCCGTGACCGAGGTCTTGATCAGGTCGTCCGAAACGCTGCCGTCGCTGAAGGCCGCGACCGAGGTGAACACGTCGGAGGCGCCGAGGAGGTCCTTCTGCGCGGTCGGGACGTCCAGGTAGGCCAGTCCCGAACCGGGGTTGGTGCCCTTGAAGGTGGCGATGCCCGAGATGGTGTAGTCGAAGGTGCCGAAGGGGTTGATCACCTGGACCGGGTCGCCGATGCCGAGCTTGGAGTGGTCGGCGCTGTCCGCGTCGATCATCATCTGCCGGGGGCCGGACGGGGCGCTGCCCGAGGTGATCTCCATGGGGGAGCGGGGAACGGGCACCCAGGCGCCGAGCTTGGTCGAGGCCCCTCCGACCGGCCCCACGGCCTTGTTGGTCTTCGGGTTGATCAGGGTCGCGTTGGCGACGGTGATCTGGCCGACGGTGCATTTCACACCGGGCTGTGCGGCCACCTGCCGCACCGAACCGGCGGCGAGCGTCAGCGGCTTGGAGCCCTGCTGGGGACCGGCGATGGCCTTGGCCGGAGTTCTGGTGACCAGGAGGTCGGGGGCGGTGGAGGAGAAGAGACGGTCGAACGTCTTGGTCGCGGTCGTGGAGAAGACCAGGGTTCCCGCGACGAAGGCGACGGAGAGGACGACGGCGACGAGGGACAGCACCATGCGGCCCTTGTGCGCGAAGAAGCTCCGCAGAGAGGTCTTGATCAGCATCGGTTCGCGCCGCCGTTCAGCTCGTACGCTTGCCGTCGAAGCGCCGCATGCGTTCCAGGACGGAGTCGGCGGTGGGGGAGAGCATCTCGTCCACGATCCTGCCGTCCGCCAGGAACAGGACGCGGTCGGAACAGCTCGCCGCCACGGGATCGTGGGTGACCATGACGATGGTCTGCTCCAGCTCGTCCACCGAACGCCGCAGGAACGTCAGCAGCTCGGCGCCGGAACGCGAGTCGAGATTTCCGGTGGGCTCGTCCCCGAAGATGATCTGCGGTCGCGAGGCGAGCGCCCGCGCCACCGCGACACGCTGCTGCTGGCCGCCGGAGAGCTGGGCCGGCCGGTGGCCGAGCCGGTCGGCCAACCCGACGGTCTCCACGATCTGATCGAGCCGGCCCCGGTCCGGCTTGCGGCCCGCGATGTCCATCGGCAGCGTGATGTTCTCCAGGGCGCTCAGCGTGGGGAGCAGGTTGAAGGCCTGGAAGACGAATCCGATCTTGTCGCGGCGCAGTCTGGTCAGCTCTTTGTCCTTCAGCCCGGTGATCTCCGTCGAGCCGATCCAGATCCGGCCCTCCGTGACCGTGTCGAGGCCGGCCAGGCAGTGCATCAGCGTCGACTTGCCCGAGCCGGAGGGGCCCATGATCGCGGTGAACCGGCCGAGCGGGATGTCGACGTCGACCGCGTCGAGCGCCGTGACCCGGGTCTCCCCGGCACCGTACGCCTTGGTGACCTGTCGTGCGGAGGCCGCATGCGCACCGCCGGGGCCCTGGGTTGCCTGTAAGGCCGCGGATGCCGTCGTCACTGATCGCTCCTAGGTCGGTGGTTCCTGGCTCAGCTCGCTGCGGGGGCGGAGCGGACGCCTCCAACGTAGAGCGCGGCCCCTCGGCGAATCGTCATCCCGCGGAGGGACGGGAACCGTCATCCCGCGGGTGGAACGAGGCCGCCGGGGCCGGTGTTCAACTGTGTTCCGGCGGCAGTCGAACACCAGGGGTGCGCCGGTCCGACCGGGCCCGGCCACTCTTGATCGCCGCAACCACGCGGTGTCATCCTGTGCCGCGGCGACCCGGTGGACGCCGCCCCACGGCGAGGAGTGTGTGTTTTGCCCACCACGAGAACGGGGGCGTCATGCCGTTCGTGAACACCAACGGCCTCCGGGTCTCCTACCAGCGGTCGGGACGGGGCGTACCCGTCCTGTTCATCATGGGGTCCTCGGCCTCGGGACGGGTCTGGACCATGCACCAGACCCCGGCCCTGAACGCGGCCGGATACGAGACGGTCACCTTCGACAACCGGGGCATCCGGCCGACGGACGTCCCCCCGGGCGACTACACGCTCGGGGACATGGTCGCCGACACCCGAGGGCTCATCGAGCAACTGGAGCTGGGACCCTGCCACGTCGTGGGGACCTCGCTCGGCTCGATGGTGGTCCAGGAGCTCGCGCTCGACCATCCGGAGATGATCCGCTCCGCGGTCCTGATCGCGAGCAGAGCGATTTCGGGGGTGGGAGAAAGTGAATCAGTCAGCCGTACATGTAAGCGAGCCCAGTACCGAATCCGTCGCCATGGACTCCATTGCCGGGACTTCCCGTGTTCCCGGTCGTCAGAAGGACAACGGAAACCGGGTGACGGAAGTCCGAATATCCTCGTTACTTCCCGGTGTGTCCCCGCGTTCTGAGAAGTCCGAGCCCGTGCCGTTCCAGCCGACGAGGGCAAGGGGCGAGCGCAGAGCCGAGCTGCTCGACGCGGATCCCAGTTCGGCGCTGGACGAGCTGCTGCGGGATCCTTCGCTGCGGCACAAGAAAGAAGGCGGGAACCTGCTGCGCCCTGCTGCAGCAGAACGCGGTCGGCATGCGGCAGAGGTCCGAACTCACCGCCACGGTACCGCCGCACTGTGGCGCCCTGGTGGTGAACCTTGCCCGGCAGTACGCCGAGACCTGACTGGAGTTCGCCCAGAACCTCGACGAGCAGATGCAGTCGTCCGACCGCTCTGCCGCAGGTGCGTGACGGAACGGTAGCGGCATCCCCTTCCGGCGGCCCCGCCTTCCGGTCCCGGTTCGCGACCGGAATGGAGGGCGGGGCGGCAACGGAGGGAGCGACGAGAGATCATGTGGAGAGGCCGGAGCGTGGCAGGGATCCGGCCTGCATTTTCCGGATGCGGGATTGTGGTTATGGGGGTAAGCGTGGTCGCTGGTCGTGTGGTGCGATTTGACGGAACGCGGGGTTATGGGTTCATTGCCCCGGAGAACGGCCAGGAGGATGTCTTTCTGCATGTGAACGACCTCCTCATTCCCGAGTCCTGTCTTCGGACGGGCCTTGTGGTGGAGTTCGAGATCGAGGAGGGGGACCGGGGCCCGAAGGCCTCGTCCGTCCGGCTTCCCGAAGGGGGCGAGGCGTCCGCGGCAGTGGCGGCATCGGCAGTGCCTCGACGTGCGGACGGTGACGACGCCATGTGCGACGTCCTGCGCGAGGACGAGTGCACGACCGAGATCACCGAACTGCTGCTGCGCGCCGCCCCGTCACTGACGGGTAGCCAGATTATGCAGATCAGGCGGGAGATGGTCCAGTTCGGGCGCAAGCACGGCTGGGTCGAGGGGTGAAACGCGATGCGGCCCCGACCGCCCCGTTCCTGTGAATGGGCGGTCGCGCGCGGGTATCTCGTGCAAGTGCGCCGCCGCGGTTGAACGCCGTAGCCCGGGCCCGTAGGTCTCTCGCCGGAGGGGCAGTTGGGAATGCTTCCCTGCCGGCGACATCATTGCCGCGCCCTCCCCGGTGTCCGATTGCACCGGGGAGGGCGCTCCGGCCAGAGAGGCGAAATCCGCGGACCACGACAGGGACTCGGTGCTCCTGCGCCAGGGGCGCCCCGGTACCCCGTCGGTGGGAGAAGCGGGCCGTAGCCTCCTGCACGCACCGAAAGCACGGGACGAACAGAGCGAACAGATCGAACGGGGCCATCGGTTCGAACAGGCCGAGCGGGAGGATCCTCGATGAAGTCGAAGCGTCATGCGGGCGCGACCGGAGGACCGGCGTGCCTCGCGGCGGCGATCGCGATGGTGACCGGAATCCGGACAGCCCTGTCATGAGCCGTGCACTCGTGCCGACGATGACGAAGGACTGACGCGGTTGCCACTCACCGCGCCGCTGAAATCCGGTGCTGCCTCGGGATCGTGCCGAACTCCCGACGAAGGCGTGCGCATGGGCGTACGGGGTGCTGTAGCCGACGCGGTCCGCGATGGTGGCCGGCGAGTCCCGCATGCAGCGGAGCAGGGTGGCGGCGAACGTCAGCCGCCACCAGGCGGGACACGTCATCGGTGAACGGCCGACCAGGGCGGTGACGGCGGGCCAGGATGGCGCGGAACACGTCCGCCTCGACGGTCAGACGTTCGAGGGTCCACGTCGCAGGTTCGAATCCTGTCGTCCCGACTTTGCGAAGTCGCAGGTCGTACTTCACGAAGTCGCAGCTCAGAGGGTCTGTCGGAGAAATTCGGCAGGATCTTTGCGCATGTCCGGGGGATCGCGGCGAGCCCGGGGGGTTCCGAGTGGTCAGGCGGTCCGGTTCGGGTCCGCGCTGACGCGTGCGTGGTCCTGGTCGCCGGCGGTGGTGTCCAGGACCCGCCTGATCCTCACCGTGCGGTCAGCGCTTGCTCCACTTCTGGTTCGGCTGGCCGTTGCAGGTCCACAGCTGTAGCCGGGTGCCGTTGGCGGTCGCGGTGTCCTTGACGTCGACGCACTTGCCGATCACCGTGTTCACGAGGTCGTGCGACGCGTTGACCTTGAACTTCTGGGCCCAGCCACCGTTGCATTTGGCCAGCTGGATCTGGGCGCCGTCGTCCGTCGACGCCCACGCGATGTCCATGCACAGCCCCATGGAACGTACGGTCCCGTCGGACCGGAAGTCCCACTTCTGCCAGTTCTTCCCCTGGCAGTCGTAGATCTCCAAGGGGGCACCGTCCTTGCCCTTGTCGCCCACGATGTCGACGCACCGGCCGCTGGCGTGGCTGTAGACCGTCACACCCGCCGCGACCGCTGCTGCCGCCGCGACCGGCGTGGTCGTCTTGGCCGGCGTGGTGGTGACGGTGTCGGACTTCGACGTGCCGCCGCCGCCGGAGGTCGACGAGGACGAATGGGACGATGAGGGCTTGGACGAGTCCGACGAGACACCGTTCTTCGCCGATCCGCTGCCGCCAGAGCCGGACGAGCCCCCGGACGCGTCGGACTTCCCCGGATCCGACTGGTTGCCGCGGGGCGCGCTCGCCTCGGGAGAGCCTGTTTTGCGCTTGCCCGAGGCGGGCGCGGCCGACTCGAAAGCGCCCGGCGTGTCCTCGAAGGGGTCCGTCAGGACGGTGTCCGCGGAGTCGCCGGAACCGGCTGCCCTGATGCCGTCGTTGTTGTCGCTCCGCGCGTTGATCAGGAAGGGGACGGATACCAGAAGCGCGCCCGCTATCGCGGCGGCGGCCAGGATGGTGCGCGGCGGCCGACCCGGCTGCCCCGCCCGTGCGGCGCCCGCGTCGGAGCTGTCCCCGGCGGTGAGTGTGACCGCCTCCGCGTCGCCCTCCGGGGTGGCCCCGGCGGACGCGCCCTCGGCCGTGGCGGGGGCGGACCCGTCTTCGGCTTGCGCCGCAGCGGAGGCGTCTTCGGCTTGCGCGGCAGCGGACCCGCCCTCGGCCTGCGCGGCAGCGGAAGCGCCCTCGGCCTGCGCGGCGCCGGCAGAGGAGGAGACCTTCGCAGTGGGCGTCCCGGTGTCCGGCTCGGCGGTGCCCTCGGGCTCAAGGGCACCATGCACGGAGCCGGAGGTCGGCGCACCATCCGGGTCGACGCCGGGGGTGGAGACCGCGGCGGCCGACGACCCCGCCGTCGAGGCGGTCGGCTCAGCGGTCCTGTCCGGGGCGGCGGCCGCGGCTGTCTTGCCCTCGGAACCCTGCGGGGACCCGGCAGTGTGCGGTGCGGTGCTCAAGACGTCCTCCTGGCGAAGCGGCTGTGGGGCGGGTTCCATCGGTTCCCGCGTGGTGCTGGGGGTCTGCGCGGTCCATGTCTCAGGTTTCCCGCACAAGTTGAGGGGGCGTCGAGTAGCGCGCCCCGTCGAAGACGATTCGGATCGGCGCACCGGTTCCGGTTCCGGTTCCGGTTCCGGAACCGGTTCCGTGTCTGTGCTCGGTGCCGTCCTGGTCGACGATCACGACGATCCGGCCGGAAACCATCGCTGTCAGGGTCGCCAAGGTCTCAGGATAGGACCCGGGGCCGGCCCGGTTGACGAGCAGTCGGATTCGCTGCCCGACGTCCAACTGCGCCGCAGACAGGGTGATCCGGCCGCCCAGCATGCTCGCCTCGGCGAGCTGGCCCGGTCCGAGTTTCACATCCAGTGCGCTGATCTCGTCCAGGTCGGCCATGTCGTCGCCGGAGGGCAGTCCGGTGACGGGCGCTCCGGCCTCCGCTTCGAGGGACGAAATACGGTCGGACAACCAGAAGTTGAGGGCGTCCGGACCTCCGCCGTCCTGAGTCGGGGAGGACTCCGGGCTCAACTCGTGCAGCAGCGATGCTGAGAAGGACTCCTCGGGAGACAACGGAACGGTGTCGTCCCCGCCCAGAACGCCGTTGCCGTCAAGTCCCCTTGCCGGGTGCGGCCTGGAGCCCGGGTCGGGCCACTGGGGCGGTGTACGTGCGAGTGATCCCGTGGGCATGTCGACCTGCGCGGTGCCCCGCAGATTGTCCACGTCGGCCGCGAGTCCCGCCAGGCGCTCGGCGGCCCCTCGCTGCGCGCGGGCCGCGACGAGTTGCCGATCGCGAGCGGCGTCGAGCAACTCCCGCAGCTCGTCGGCTCGTCGGCCCGCCTCTTCCAACGCCTTCTCCGCGGCGTACCTGCGCGCCCGGGCCGCCCTGGCGAGGTCGCTCTGCTGGGAACCGGCCCCGGCTGATTCGGTACTGGCCGGTTCGGTGCCAGCAGGTGCGGTACCGGCCGACTCCGCGGCCTTCCGTAGTTGTTCGAGGGTCCGCCGGGCCTCGCGGGCGCGGATCTCGTCCGGCCGTACGCCCCGGCGCTCGGCGGGATGGATGCGGCTGATGTGGGCGGCCTCCGCATCGGCCGCGCGGCTGAGGCGTTGTGCGGTGTGGATTCGCTCGTCCAGGGTGGGCTGCCCGCTCGACGAGGAGCCCTGGCTACTACTCCCCGAGGCCGCCGACTGCCGCTGCCCGCCCGACTTCTGACCGGGCTGGGGGGCTCGGGCGGAGACGGTCTGGGGACGAGTGGGCGCGACGGGCAGGACGGGCGGCGTGTTCGTGGCGTGGTAGGTGATGGGTGCGCCTTCGCCGAGTGCGAGGAATTCGTTTTCGCCTTCGCCCAGGAGGAGTGAGCGGTCGGGGGTCGTGTTGGCGCGGCTTTGGAGGTAGGTGCCGAATACGTGGTGCAGGGGCACTTTCTGTGAGGTGACCCAGAATGGTCCGAGGGTGTGGCTGCTTT
>NZ_JBSFVR010000106.1:0-21462 GCF_053592415.1 Streptomyces sp. NPDC002690
GGGAGGGGCGTACGCGGGTGGCCCCGCCCGTGCCCGGGCCCCCGCGCGGGGCGCCGGGGCCGGGGGCGGGCGGCCCCCGCCCCCCCCCCCCCCGGCCCCCCCCCGCGCCCGGTCAGGCCCCGTCCTCTCCTCCGGAGGGCTCCGCCGCCTCCGCGAGCGCCGTCTGGATCAGCGTCGCCTTGCGCCTGGCGATGTACTGCGCTCGTCCAGCAGGCAGGTTGCGCGGCTTGATATTGCCGAAGACGTAGCCCTCCGACGGCGGGCAGGACAGCAGTACGCCCGGGGTGTTGGCCTCGTCGAGGCGGCGCAGCAACTGGTCGTTGAGGCCACGGCCGGCGCCGGTCGCGGAGCGGACGGCGATGACGTGCAGTCCCAGTTCGTGCCCGAGGGCCAGGTGGTCGAAAAGCGGGGCGAAGGGGTGGTCGAAGTTGTTGCTGCCGACCACCATGTCGTAGTCGTCGACGAGCACGAACAGCCTGGGTCCGTGCCACCAGTCGGCGAGCCGCATCCGGGCGGGGGTGATGTCCGGTCCCGGCAGCCGGGTCTTGAGCGCGCGCGCCGAGCCGCCGACGAGTTCCTTGAGGGCGTCGACGGAGACGGCGTGCCCGAGTTGGTACTCCGGCGGGACGGCGTCCACGAGTTCGCGCCGGTAGTCGACGACCAGGACCCGCGCCTCGGTCGGGGCGTAGCGGGCGGTGACCGCCTGTGCGACGAGCCGCAGCAGGTTGGTCTTGCCGCTCTCGGTGTCGCCGACCGCCACCAGGTGCGGGGTTCGGCTGAAGTCGTGCCACACCGTTGAGAGTTTCTCCTCGTCCTGGCCCAGCGGCAGCCGCAGTCCGTCGCCCAACTCCGGTGCGGGCAGTGCCGAGGCGGGCAGCCGGTGCGGCAGCATCCGCACGGCGGGCGCGGGCTGGCCGGACCAGTGCTCGGCAATTCTCTCCACCAGGGCGGTGACGCCCTCGCTGAGGTCCTCCGTGGTGGTGACGCCGTCGAGGCGGGGCAGGGCGGTCAGGAAGTGCAGTTTGCCGTCGACCGTGAGTCCGCGTCCGGGCAGCCGGGGCACGATGGCCGCCTTGCGTACGTCCACCACGGAGTCCATGGGGTCACCTAGGCGCAGTTCCAGCCGGGTCGCGCTCTGGTCACGTACCTGCGCGCTCAGTTCCACCCAGCGGGTGGTGGTGGTGATCAGGTGGATGCCGTAGTTGAGACCTCCGGTGGCCAGCTGGTTGAACGTGGGCAACAGGTGGTCGAAGTTCTGCTTGACCTGGGCCCAGCCGTCCACCACGAGGAAGACGTCCCCGTGTGCTTCGTCGGAGAACTCCCCGGCCGCGCGCCGACGCCGGTAGGTGGCCATGGAGTCGATCCCCTGGTCGAGGAAGAACTGCTCACGGTGGTTGAGCACGGTGGTGACCTCGGCCACCGTGCGGCTGATCCGCTCGCTGTCGAGGCGGGAGGCGACCCCGGCGACGTGCGGCAGCCCGATGAGCGAAGAGAGCGTGCCGCCGCCGAAGTCGAGGCAGTAGAACTGCACTTCGGCCGGGGTGTGGGTCAGGGCGAGGGAGGCGAGAAGGGCGCGCAGCACGGTGGACTTGCCGCTCTGCGAGCCACCTGCGACGGCGACGTGGCCGCCGCCCGCGGACAGGTCGAGCACCAGCGGCTCGCGCCGCTGGTCGAAGGGCTTGTCGACCAGGCCTACGGGGACCCGGAGCCGTCCGGTACCGGGCCAGCGGGTGGCACTGAGGCCACGGTCGGCGGTGGGTTCGATGCCGGGGAGCAGACCGTCCAGGGTCGGCGGTACGTCGAGCGGAGGCAGCCATACCTGGTGCGCGCCGGGGCCGGAGCCGCGCAGTCGGTCGACGGCCACGGCCAGCAGGCTCTCGGCGGACTCCGTCTCCTCGTCCGCCGGGCCCGGAGCGGGGGCGACGGAGGCCCGCGGGACCACCCAGCCCGCCGTCCAGGGCACGACCTGGCTGGCGACCCTGGCCTGGACGGCACCGCCGCGGCGGTGCCGGTAGGGCCCGGAGACGTACGCGGCACGGAAGCGGGTGAGTGCCTCCACCCCGCTCTTGAGGTAGCCGGCGCCGGGCTGTGAGGGCAGTTGGTAGGCGTCGGGGACACCGAGCACCCCGCGGCTCTCCATGGCCGAGAAGGTACGCAGGCCGATCCGGTAGGAGAGATGGCTCTCCAGCTGGTGCATGCGCCCCTCGTCCAGGCGCTGGGAGGCGAGCAGCAGGTGTACGCCCAGCGACCGTCCGAGGCGGCCGATCATCACGAAGAGGTCCATGAACTCACGGTGTGCGGCGAGGAGTTCGCTGAACTCGTCGACCACCACGAAGAGGCTGGGCAGCGGTTCGAGCGGGGTGCCGGAGGCGCGGGCCTTCTCGTACTCCAGGGCGGACGTGTAGTTGCCCGCCGCGCGCAGCAGCTCCTGGCGGCGCATGAGTTCGCCGTGCAGGGCGTCCTGCATGCGTTCCACCAGGGCGACTTCGTCGGCCAGGTTGGTGATGACGGCGGAGGTGTGCGGGAGTTCGTCCAGGCCCAGGAAGGTCGCGCCACCCTTGAAGTCGACCAGGATGAAGTTCAGCGTCTCGGAGGAGTTGGTGAGGGCCAGCCCGAGGACCAGGGTGCGCAGCAGTTCGCTCTTGCCGGAGCCGGTGGCGCCGATGAGCATGCCGTGCGGGCCCATACCGCCCTGCGCGGACTCCTTGATGTCGAGTTCCACGGGTGTGCCGTCCGCACCGACGGCCACCGGGACCCGCAGCCTGGCGGCCCCGGTGTGGCGCTTCCAGAGGGTGTCGGGAGTGTGCCGGAAGAGATCGGGGATACCCAGCAGGGTGGTCAACTGCACATCGGCGCTCAGGGGTTCGGCGATGTCGGCGGCCAGGCTCATGCGGTACGGAGCGATCAGCCGGGCCAGTGCCTCGGCGGCGACGGGCCCGACCTGGTCGGGGCGGCCGAGGAGGGTGGTCTGTTCCTTGCGGCTGCGGTCGGTGCGCACCAGGCGGACCGCGTCGGAGGCCACGTCGAGGCGCAGGGTGGTGCGGCCGGGGCGCCAGGCGAAGGCTCCGGAGAGGTCCAGCACGACGGTGTTGCGGAAGCCGGGACCGTCCAGCCGGTGACCGGCGGGCACGGTGACGCCGTCGACCACGATCACGGTGTAGGGCTCGTCACGGCCCGGCGCCGCGTCCGGGTCGAAGCCCGGGCGCTCGGTGAACTCGGCGCCGAGCAGGTCCTCCAGGTCGTTGAGGGTGCCGGCCACCATGCGGGCCGATCCGGCGCCGTCCTGCTCCTGCGGATGCAGGTTGTGCGGCAGCCACTTGACCCACTCCCAGTCCGCGCGCCGCTCGTCCGAGACGCACAGCGCGATCCACAGTTCCTCCGGCGGGTGGAACACGGCCAGCTGGCTCAGTGCGGCGCGGACCATGGCTCGGGTGGCGGCCTCGTCGCCGCGGGTCAGCACCCGTGACCAGGAGCGCAGATAGAGCGCGATGGGCTGGCCGGGCACGGTGCTGTAAGCGCGGATGAAGCGGCGCAGGGCGTGTGCGCTGAGCGGCTCCAGGTCCTCGACGGGTTTGGTGGAGAGCGGATTGAGCCGCATCGCGAACTGCTGGTCGCCGACGGCTATCCGGACCTCACCGAAGTCCTCGTCCTTGACCCGCCGTTCCCACAGCCTGGTGGTGCGGACCATCGCGCGCAGCGTCCGGGGGTGCGGATGCCGCCAGGCGAGGGCCAGTTGCTGTTCGACGACCGCCCGGTGGACCTGGCGCCGGATCTGGGTGAGATAGCGCAGATAGTCCCGGCGCTCTCCGCGCAGCCGCTGCTTGCGCTCACCCGACTTGCGCATCACCTGACCGACCATCATGGCACCGGAGGCCATCACCATCATGCCCAGCGCGATGTAGGTGAAGGAACTGTTGCCGCCACCCGGCTTGATGAAGATCAGCATCATGGACACGGACATCATGGCCATCGGCATGTACGTCCACACCGCCGAGCTGTCCGGCACGGTCTCCGGAAGCGTCGGGGGCTCCTGCAGGCTCAGCTCACCCTCGGGCATGTCGGGGCCACGGCGACGGGCCGGTCTGCGGAAGAGAACTACGCTCAACGCAACTGCTCCTTAGGGCATCGGGGTTAAGCGCCGCTTAACTGGTCGCTGAATCCTCGGTGTTGTGACACGCCGTCGGTAGGGGCCCATAATTCCGTTCGACCGCCCATCAGTAGTCTGCATGGCGACGATAGGTACGTCCAAGCAGGCCCTTGCATGACTCCCGTCGGCATCTCGCCAGTTCGGGTCCAGACCTCCGGCCTCACCCGGCCCGACTCATGGAGACGTGAGACCCACGATGACCGACAGCTCCGTTGCGGGCCTTTGCCGCCTCACCGTCAGAGCCCCCGCCAGGACCATCGACCTGGCGGTGCCCTCCGACGTACCCGTCGCCGATCTGCTGCCCACCGTCCTGCACTACGCGGGCGAGGAGGTCGCGGAGAACGGCCTGGAGCACGACGGTTGGGTGCTGCAACGCCTCGGCGGCGCCGCGCTGGACGACGAGAGCACCCTGGCCTCGGCGGACCTCAAGGACGGCGAGGTCCTGTACCTGCGGCCGCACACCGAGTCGCTGCCGGAAGTACGGCTCGACGACCTGGTGGACGGTTTGGCGACGGTGACCCGGGACCGGCTGCACAGCTGGGACGCGGCGGCCGGCCGGCGCTTGCTGCTCGGCATGACGGTGGCCGCCCTGACGCTGGGACTGGCGGTGCTGGCCTGGCCAGGCGGTCCGACCGGGCCGCGGATGGCCGCCGCCGGTCTGGCGGGACTACTGCTGCTGGCCGGGGCCGCGTCCGCGAGCCGTGCGGTGGGCGACGCGGCCGCCGCCGCCGCGCTCGGGTTCATGGCCGGACCGTTCCTGGCCCTGGCCGGCTGGCTGCAGCCGGGCGGTGAGATCGCGGGGCCCCAGGCCAACCAGGTGCTGGGCGCCCGTCTGCTGGCCGCCGCGGCCGCCTGCGCGGGCGGCGCGGTGCTGGCACTCGCCCTGACGGCCGTACGGACGCCGCTGTTCGTGGCCTCGGCGCTGGTGTCGCTGGCCGGGGTGCTGGCGGGTGTCCTGATGAGCCTGTTCGACCTGAGTGTGGACGGCGCGGCGGCAGCCGTGGCGTCGCTGGCCGTGCTGCTGGGAGGCTTCGTGCCGGCCCTGTCCTTCCGGCTCGCCGGGATGCGTATGCCGGCCCTGCCGACCAACCCGCAGCAGCTCCAGGAGGGCATCGAGCCCTACAACGGCACGGACGTGACGACCCGCACCGAGCTGGCGAGCGGCTGGATGACCGGCCTCTACGCCGCCTCCGGCGTCCTGTGCGCCGGCTGCCTGGTGCCTCTGAGCCGCCACCCGGCACTCCCCGAGGTCCTGACCGCGGTGGTACTCGCCGTGCTCCTGCTGGTGCACGGGCGGGGCATGGTCAACGTGTGGCAGCGGCTGGCGCTGGTCCTGCCCGGCGCCTGGGGCGTGACACTGCTGGTGCTCGCCCTCGCGGCCGGCACCGCCGCGGCCGACCGGCCCCTGGTGGTGGGCGGGCTGCTGGCGTCGGCCACCGTGCTGGCCGTCGCCTCCTGGACCGTTCCCGGTCGGCGGATGCTGCCCTACTGGGGCAGGGTGGCGGAGCTGGCGCAGTCGCTGCTGGCGATCGCCCTGCTGCCGCTGGCGCTGTGGGTGCTCGGCGTCTTCGCCGCGCTGCGCGCCATCAACGGCTGACCGCGGCCACCGACACGACATGAACGACCACTTCGACGCGAACGGCCCCGTACCGCGGGAGCCGGTGCGGACCGGCTGACCGGAAGGACCGCGGTTCATGCAATCCAAGCGCGACCAGGTGCAGGCGCACGCCTTCGTCATGGGCCGCCTGACGTCGGGCATGCTGCTCGCCGACCCGGACGCCCCCGAGAGCCCGCTGGGGCGCACCACCCGCGGGGCGGGCATCGGCGTGCTGATCGCGGTGCTGATCGCCGTGGGGTCGGTGGTGTTCGGGCTGATCTCGCCGGGCGGCAACGACTCGTGGCGCAGCGGCAAGGACCTGATCGTCAACCGTGACACCGGGGCCCGCTACCTCTATCTCGACGGCCGGCTGCGCCCGGTGCGCAACTACTCCTCCGCGCTGCTCATCGGCGGTGCGGACCTGGAGACGACGGACGTGGGGGCGGCGTCGTTGCGGGACACCCCGGTGGGCGCCGCGGTAGGCATCCCCGGAGCGCCGGACAAGGTGCCCTCCTCGGGAGATCTGGAGTCGGACGCGTGGGCAGTCTGTTCGGCGACGACGACGGAGGGCGCCGCCGGGGGCGGGGGAAGGACGACGCGGGCGGTGACGGCCGTGGCGGCGGGCGCGCCCCTGGACTCGGCCGTGCTGGGGGCCGACGAGGCGGTGTTGGTGAGCGGCCCCGACACGAAGAAGTACCTGATCTGGCAGGGCAGTCGGCTGCCGCTCGACACCAGGTCCGGCGCGCTGCTGTCGCTGGGCTACGGCTCGGTGACGCCCCGCCCGGTGTCGGCCGCGTTCCTGGACTCGTTCGTGCCCGGCCCGGCCCTGGCGCCGCCGTCGGTGAAGGGGCTGGGCTCGACGGGCCCCTCCCTCGGCGGTACGGCGACCAGAATCGGCCAGGTCTTCCAGGTGACGGTGCCCGGTGGAACGGCGACGGGCTCCGGCGAACGGGCGGGCGCCCAGTACTTCCTGCTGGGGGATGCCGGCCTCTCCCCGGTGACCTCGACCGCCGTGGCACTGCTGCTGGGCGATCCCGCCGTACGGTCGAAGGCGTACGACGGTGACTCGCCGGCGGCGCTGCCCATCGGGGCGGACCTGTTGAAGGACCACCAGGCACCCGGCACCACCGGCCGGGACCCGTCGGTGGCCGGGCTGCCGGACAACCCGCCCCGGGCCACCCGGGTGCCCGACGGCCGCGCGGTGTGCGCACGCGTGCTGCCCGGCGGTGACGGTGTACGGATCAGCTCGGTGCTGGTGCCCACCGGCGCGCTGGGCCCGGCCGCCCAGCGCAGCGGTGACGCGGTGGTGGATGCCTGCCTGCCGGTGGACGCGGTGGTCGTGCGGCCCGGTCACGGTGTGCTGGCGCGGGCGCTCGGCGCCGGTGGCGGGACGGTCGGAGCCACCATCTATTTCGTGGCCGACGACGGCGTGAAGTACCGGGTCGGCTCGAAGGAGGCGCTCACGGCGCTCGGTTGGACGGAGTCCGACGCGCGGGGGCTGCCGTCCCCACTGTTGGCGATGTTGCCGACCGGCCCCGATCTGAGTCCGCAGGCGGCGACCGGGCTGGTGCCCGCGTCGACGGCACGGGTCTGCGCCGAGGGCTCCGTGGACGCTCCCGGCGGGCCCGCCGCGCGGGTCGGGACGTCCGTGGATTCCGGCGCCAAGTTGCAGCCAAGTAAAAATAGTTGACGATCCGCCAAATCCTTGGCTCCAGCGATCGTGCCCCGTTGCACGTGGCTCTCCGGCGTGCTTAGGCTCACCGGCGCCGCAGTTGTACCAGCTGTATCAGCATCCCATCGAAAGGCGGACCCATGGCAGGGACCGGACAGCAGTCGAACGAGCAGGCGACCCGTAACGGGATCCAGGCCCTGGAGAGCGCCTTCAGCGGCATCCTCAAGTCCCGGCAGGACGTGGACAACACCCGTGCGGGCCTGTCCTCGGGCTACCAGGGCAGCGACGGAGGCCAGTTCGGCGCCCTCCTCAAGCAGTGGGACGAGCAGTGCAACGGCATCCTGCGCGGCCTCGAGGACATGGTCGACAAGCTGAACCAGAGCCTCGTCCAGCACGGCAAGACCCAGGGCTCCTCGAACGAGGCGATCAACTCGGCCTACAACCAGTCGCAGGCCGCGTACGACCAACTCACTGGCTGAGCAGGCCGCTTCCCGGAGTCCGGACCCCACCGCGCACTCCCCACCGATCAGGAGGCTCCCATGCCCGACAACTTGACCGACGGCTACATCTACGTCGACTACAACCACATGAACAACGCCGCCGACGACATGGTCCAGCAGACCAAGGCGATAGCGAACACGCTCGCGTCGCTGGAGGCGGAGCTGAACGAGCTGATCAAGTCCTGGTACGGCGACGACGCCAACATGTACCGCCAGAAGCAGGCGGCCTGGGACCAGGCGGTGAAGAACATGGAGACGCTGCTGACCTCGCACTCCAGCCTGCTGACGGACATCTCCGACAACTACCGCTACAGCGAGAACTCGCTGTCCCAGATGTGGTCCGAGGTACGCGTCAGCCGCTGACGGCGGACGGTCGCGGTGCGGTACCCGGCCGAACCGGACGGACGGTCACCAGCGCGATCGCCGTCCGGTTCCCGTACCTCTCCGCTCTCCCTCGCCCGGCCTCCCCTTCCCGACCCCTGCCCTCTCGCCGACCGAGCACCCACGAGGACCACGCCATGGCGGATTTGACCCATCTGAACGGACAGAAACTCAAGCAGTTCCGTGATCACGATCTCGCCACGTTCATCACCGACCTGAAGAGCGTCGTGAAGGATGATCCGAACGGCGTCCTCGCACTGCACAGCATCGTCAGGGGCACGACCCCCGCGCAGTACATCGGGGAGAACCCGGTGCTCGGCATCGGCCTGATGACGGCTGACGACACGGTCTACGGCAAGACGCTGACCGACGTCGCGCTCAAGTCCGCGAAGTCGATCGACGACGTCCTCGGCGACCAGGGTGTTCTCTTCGGCGACATCGACGACAGCCTGGAGACCACCATCACCACGCTGCTCAACACCCAGGGCGCCTCCTTGGAGAGCATCAACGGGGAGAAGTTCCTGGACGTCTGGTCCGGGGTCGACGAAGACCTCGAAGGGCCCGACACCGAGGACTGACCCTCGGCCTCCCCCGGCACCTCGCCGTTTCCCGTGTCCGTCCTCCTCCACCCAGCGGAGTCCCGTCATGCCAGTCACCTCCGATCCCGGCGACTACTGGGGTCAGGCGGTCACCCTCTACACCGGGTACAACGTCCCCAGCCGCAAGAAGCTGTTCGACACCCTCAAGAGCAGCGAGGGCGTACCGCTGATGCGGCTGGGATTCGAGGTCCTGGCGTCGACCGAGCTGACCGCCCAGAACTTCACCGCCCTGGTGGGCTGGCACACCCAGCACGGTGAGGACTACGACCTGGCGTTCGTCGAGGCGGGCGGTGACGGCAAGCACTACGGCGGCACCCTGTACCAGGCGACCATCGTGTTCATCGGCATACCCACCACCGACGGCACGGGGCGGCTGCTGGACGCGGGCGAGATCTGGAGCGCCGGAAAGTTCACCGGCGTACTGGGCAACGAGTGGGACCTCAGCCTGCTCCAGCAGTACCAGAGCGGGTCGAAGGCGGCGATCGACAGACTGCGCGCCGACCACACCACCCGGGGCTTCGAGTTCAGCGGTCTGAGCGTCCAGGACACCGAGGCCGTCGATGCCAACTCCTTCGACCGCACGGCGCAGGCCTACGACCGGACTCTGAAGTTCTTCGAGGACCATGCGGCGACCCTGGAGCAGTGGGAGAACTCCCTCGGGGAGGAGAACGCGGCCTGGCACGGCCAGGCGGCGGGTCTGTTCTGGCAGTTGATCCATCAGCTGCACAAGAACTACGACAGTTACGTCGACCAGCTCACCGCGGACGCCACCGGCACCGCGGCGGCCATGCTCGGCGGTCATGTGCCGCGGTCGAAGCTCAGCCGGGCGCTGGCGACCGCGCAGACGGCTCTCATGACGGAGGCCAAGGCGCTCAGCGACGCCTGGGACACCTGGGCGGCAGGGGGCCGGCACGACGCGCACAGGATCCTGATGGAGGTCCTCCAGGAGGTCTCCGTATGGGTGCTGGAGAACCAGATCAAACACACCCGTGTGACGACCAACAATTCGGCGAAGGACTACAACACCGACGCCGGGTTCGTGCAGCACTCCCCCTGGGGCAACCTCCACGACATGGCCACCTGGGTGAAGATCGGCGAAGAGGCCGTGACCCGGTGGAACAAGCACGTCGAGGACGTCCTGGTCGAAAAGGCGAAGACCTCGCTCACCACGCTCAAGACGGCGTGGAGCGACGTGTCGGACGCCTTCAGCGAGATCCGCACCAAGGACACCTCCTCGCTGACGGAGACGTACGAGGACGACAAGCGCCAGCTCGCCGAGGACGAGGCGAACCGGCAGCAGGAGGAGTACAACAACGCGCTGAACAACCTCGGCGACAACCTCAACAACCTCGGGGACGGCCTCGGGGACGGCCTGAACAACCTCGGGAACAGCCTGGGCAACGGCCTGAACAACCTGGGTGACGGGCTCGGCGACAACTTCAACAACCTCGGCGACGGGCTCGGCGACAGCCTCAACAACCTCGGCGACGGCCTCGGGGACAGCTTCAACAACCTCGGCGACGGGCTCGGCAACAGCCTCAGCAACCTGGGCGGCGGGCTCGGCGACGGGCTCGGCGACAACCTGGGTGACGGGCTCGGTGACGGCCTGGGTGACGGCATCGACGCTCCCGGCGGCGTCACTTCCAACCTGGGTGCCGGTCTCGGCAACCTGCTGAACGGGAGCGACGACGGCAACGACAAGACGAAGGGGACGACGCTCACCAACCCCGACGGCAGCACCACCACGCTCAACCCGGACGGCACCCTCACGACCAAGTACCCGGACGGCACCACCCAGCTCCTCGACCCGGAGACGGGGATCATCACGACGACGTCCCCCGACGGAGAGGTCACCACGGGCGACCTGACCATCCCCGGCGGCCACGTCAACCCCGACGGCAGCACGACGACGCTCAACCCGGACGGCACCCTCACCACCACGTTCCCCGACGGCACGACCACCACGATCGACCCGGAGACCGGGGCGCTGACCACGCGCGACCCCGACGGCAACATCACCACCGGGAACATCGGCAGCGGCCTCGGCGACTCCCTGAGCGGCCTCGATCTCGCCAACCACTCCCTGACACCGACGACGAGCAGCAGCAGCCTGGACCTGGACGGCCTGGCGTCGGGCCTCACCACGAACACCGGTCTCGGTGACGGCCTCACACTGACCGGCGGCTCGTCCCTCCTCGACGGCGCGTACGGCGGTGGGTTCGGCGCCGGTGGGTACGGCGCCGCCGGCTACGCCGACTACGACGACGCCACTTCGGCGGAACTGCTGTCGGGCGGGGCGCTGCGCGCTCCCGGTGACGACCCTCTCTCGGCCGCCGCGACCGGTGAGACGGGCACGGCGGCCGACGGGGCGGGCAGCCCGCTGTTCCCAGGCATGGGCGGCATGGGCGGCATGGGTGGCATGGGTGGCATGGGATCGGGCGGGGGTGGCGGTGGCAGCGGCAACAGCGGGGAGCGCGTCCGCAACGTGCTGACCGACTCCGGGCCCGCGGCGGCCGGGCGTGGACGGCCACGGTCCCGTAGAACCGCGGACGAGGACGAGGACGTGGTGGTGACCCGGCGCCGGACGGCGACGACCGGCGCCGCCCCGGGGACGCTCGTCCCGGGCCCCGGAGGCGCCGGCCAGAACGGCCGGTCCACCGAGAGCGGCGACCGGGCCCGCGTGAGCTGGACGGAAGAGGACGAGGACGTATGGGGAACCGACGAGGGCGGCGCGCCCGCCGTGATCGGGCGCTGAGCACGGTGCGGGACACCAGAGGGACGGCACAGGCATGAGCGACATGAAGGAGACCATCGAGCAGCGGCTCGCCCGCGCCATGGCCGACCTGGAGACCACCACGGCCGCGGTGGCGGAGGCGGAGGCGGAACTGAGCCACGCCAGCTGCACGATCCGCTCCCAGGACCGCTCGGTCGAGGTGACCGTCAGCGCGCAGGGCGATCTGACCGACCTGCGTTTCCTGGACGGCAAGTACCGCACCATGCCTGCCGGGCAGCTGGCCGCCAGTGTCCTGGAGGCCGCCCAGGAGGCTCGGGCGGTCATGGCCCGTCAGGTGATGGAGACCTTCGAACCGTTCACCCGGCCCCACGACTCCGTGCCCGAACTGCCGGGTGTGAACATCGACTGGAACAAGATCTTCGGCCCGGGGGTCCTCGACGGACCCTCGGGCGGGGACCGCCACGCCTCGTCGCGCCGGCTGCTCGACGAGATACACGAGGACCAGGAGGACTGATCAGCGATGCCCGAGGGAAACGCGTACTACGCCGAGCCCGAACGACTGGCCGCCGGTGTGCGCCAGATCGACCAGATCAGCACGCTCGCCCACGAGATGCTCCGCGACTTCACCATGGGCCTCAACAGCACGGTCGGCTGGCCGGGCCACGACGACAGCTTCGCCGAGGAAGTGATCCCGCAGGAGAAGCGTGAGCGCACGATGGCGGTGGAGACCGGAACCTCGCTCGTCGAGGCGGTTTCCGGAGTCGCCGACGGCACCCTGGCCAACCTGGACAACATCCGCACCACCCAGAGTGGCGTGATCGACTCGATCAACTCGGCCCGCCGCGGAAAGCACTGACACTCCGATGAGCATCATCGTCTCGCCCCAACTCAACAACCTGCTCTTCGTTCTCATCGGCGAGAAGATGCTGCAAGCGGACGAGGACCTGGCGTACCGGAGCCACCAGCCCTACCGGCGGCTCGGCAAGAACGTCCGGGAACTGTCCGACCTGATCGAGCAGTCGGTCTTCGGCGTGGGCCAGGCGCTGCCCCCGCAGGTGGGCCGGCAGTACGTCCGGGCCATGCGCCTGTTCGTGGACAACGGCGGGACGAACTATCTGCGTGAGTTCGCCCGGCAGTTGGACGACGTCGGCAACGGCCGGGTCAAGATCTCCATGGACATCATGGAGGCCAAGTGGTCGATCATCGCCGAACTGGTCCGTCTGCTGATCGAGTTGGCGATCATCACGGCGCTGTCGTTCTTCACCGGCGGTGCCTCCGCGAGCCAGACCGCGACCGCAAAGGCCCGCAGCAGGGTGGCGATCCTCGCCTCCCTGGACCAGCTGCTCAAGCGGACGCACCTGCTGCCCAGCCTGTCCGAGGCGTTCGACGAGGCGTTCCAGACCTTCGTGGTCCGGCTCGCCATGATGACGATGGCCCCGCCCGGCCGCAGGCCCGACGGCTTCGACTGGAAGCAGATCGTCGAGGACGGCCTCTTCGGCGCCGTCACCGGCATGTTCCACGGCGCCTTCGAATCCCTGACCAAGAACCTCGGCAAGGGCTTCCGCAACATCCTGGACGGCCCGGGCGGCGCCCAGTTCAGCAAGACCAACACCAAGAACATCACCGACGACATCACCTCCAAGATCGACAAGCCGCCGCGGTCCGTCGGCGACCGGTTCGTCCGGGGGACCGGAAGCGGCGCCAACGAGTTCCTGGTGGCGGGTGGTTCGGAGGCTCTGGCCGAGATCGTCGTCACCGGCGTGCTGCACGGCAAGTGGGAAGGCAACCTGGACACGTTCGTCGGGGCGGGCGTCAGCTCCGTGGTCGGTTCGGCGCTGTTCGGGGCGGCGGCGAAGTTCGGCGGCGCGTTCGGCTCCGGATTCGACTTCGGCAGCGTCAACGTCCTGCCGGTCGCCGGTGCGGACGGCAGCTCGGCAGACGGGCGGAACACCGGGCACGACGACGACCGCGCGCCGGAGGCGGTGCCGACCACGTCCTCCACCGGTGCGACGCGCACGGGCACGAAGGACCTCTCAGCCGCGGTGAACGTTTCCCACGGCATCGATGCCGACCTCGGGGACGGGCTCGACGTCGTGGGCTCGCCCGGCGGCGTCGGCGGTGGCACCGGTACGGTCCCCACCTCGTCCTCCAGCGGAACGCCCGCGACGTCCGGCAGCGGAACGCCCCGGAGCGGCGGCAGCGGCCGGTCCGCTCCACCTTCCGGCACCCATCAGCAAAGCGAAGACTCCGAGGGCATACAGGAGAATCCCGCGGCCTCCGACACGGACGGGGACGCGACTCGGGCGACGGACGACGGCACGGACACGACCGCCCCGAGGACGGGGACGACCGGCCAGGGCACGGACTCCGCCCCTCGGTCCGCCGCTTCCCGGGAGTCCGCGACCCGGGAGTCCGCTTCCCTGGGCGCGGACGAGGAGACCTCGGCGGGAGGCGAGAAGGCGATACCGACGATCGGTACGGCCGGCGCCGTACCCCTCCCGGCATCGACCACCGGAGCCCCGGCCAACCTCGCCCCGAACGCCGGCGCGCCCGCCCACACGGGCTCGACGCAGGGGCAGACGCCCGCGCAGGGAAACCAGGCGAGCGGCACGGGTTCGTCGCAGCGCGCGAACAAGGGGACGCCCGACGCCACCGGTCCCGGTTCGGCGGACGGGTCCGCGCCCGAGTCCTCCGCCGAGTCCTCCGCCGAGTCCTCCGCCGAGTCCTCCGCCGAGTCCTCCGCCGAGTCCGCGAGCCGGCCCGGGACTTCGTCCACGGCCACGCTCCTGCCGGGAGGCGGCGGGGCCGACACCTTGGGGGGCGCGGAACCAGGCGCGGATACCGGTAAGGACGCGGGTACCGACGTCGATCCGGGCGTCCGTTTCGGCGTCGCCCAGGACGCCGGGGTCGGCACGGCCCCCGTGTCGCCGACGACCGGCACCGAGGGCCGGGACACGGCCCGCCCGGTCCCGCCCTCGCCGGAGCCGCCCCGGGCCGCGCAACCCTCCGTACGCCCCGGCGCAGAGAAGCGCCGTTCCGCCGAGGTCGATGCGGACGCCGCCCCCACTCCGATCAGCACCCGGTCCGAGGGGAGTTCACCGACGACGCCCGGGGAGAACCTGCCCCCGGACACCGTGGAATCCCGTACGCCGACGGCATCCTCCGCCACGAACCCGGTGTCGGAACCGGCCCCGGTGATCCCCACGGTCACGACGTCCGTACCTGCCATGCCCGTTCCCGCGCCCCCCACGGCCACGAAGTCGACCCCGACGGTACCCACGGTGACCACCTCCGCCCCGACGGAACCCGGTCCGGCTATTCCCGTAGCCACCACGTCCGGTGCCCAGAAATCCGGTTGGGATGCCGCGCGGTCCGTCGTACCGCCCGTCACCCGTAGCCACACCTGGACGGACCCGGTCTCCACGCCAAGGACCACCGAGGGCAAACCCACCCGCTACACCGTCGACTCCTCCTTCGACGTACGCCGCTTCACGCACGACGGCGAGGCGGTCGTGGACCTCACCGTCGAGGTCGCTCTGGGCGGCGCGGACACGGTCGGCGACACCGAACGTCAGGCTCTGTGGGCCCGGATGGCGGCCGGGGTGCGGCAGACGTTCAACGATCCCGGTCACCGGCTCGCCACCGGAGAGCGGCTGCACGTCACCGTCGTGCCCGCGGTCTCGGGCCGAAAGCCGCACCTGGAGGTGGAGTTGACGGGTGCCGGTACCGCCATCCGCACCTCGCAGCACACATGGCGATCCGACGCCACCGCGCAGGACCTCGCCCACGAGATCGGCCACCAACTCGGTCTGCGCGACGAGAACCGGGACGCCACGGCCCCGCAGCGCCCGCAGGTCGACGGCAGCCTGATGGGCACCTATCAACACCCGGTCACCGAGGACATCCCCGAGGACCAGCAGGGCAGTTACGCCCGGGGCGGCCTGCGTCCCCGCCATCTCTCCCTGCTCAGCGCCCTCGTCGGCGGCCCGGACGACACCGTCGGGTCCATGCCACCCGTCACCCGGTCCGAGGGCGCCGACCCCCTGGCGCCGCTCGCCCCGTCGTCGTACGTCCAGAGCTACGGCAGTCGGCGCGACGGCAACGTGGGCCTGGTGCAGGTGGAACCGTTGCCGCCGCGGATCACCGAGGGCCTGCACCAGCACGTGATGAACCTGCTGGGGATTCCGGCGGACCAACAGGCCACGCACCCCGTGGTCGAGCAGCTGCGCCGTGAACTCGGCGGCGAGCAACTGGTGATCAACCTGCCTTATCTGCTCAGCAGCATGGGGCACCGCGTCACCGTGGACGTCGGAGGCAGGCGGCGGACCGTCGATGTACGGCTGTCCCTGCACGACCCGGTTTCCTCGCTCCGCCAGGGCACGCGTGATCCCTCGGACCCGGCCGTGAACGTCGAGCGGCGCGGGCTCGGCACCCAGGAGTCGAGCGACACCGAGTCGTCCGGCAACATCCGGACCCTGTTGGTGCCGTGGTCGGCGACGCTGCCGATCCCGGCCGCCGGGCCGGTGCGCGGGGTGGATTTCGGACCGTCCCTCGCGCTGACGCACAATCAGCTCTCGCTGTCGACGTCGGTCACCCAGACCGTGCAGACGACGACGGCACAGCGGAGCAACGAGTCTTCGCACGCCTTCAGTTACGGTTCGAACTGGCAGGCGCGGGTCGACACGCCCCGTATGGCGCCGATGGACAACTGGGGCCGCGGGTCCGAGCTCGGGCCGGTCACGATCTGGTTCCCGGAGCATCTGACCGCGGAGCGGCCGGCCGACGCCGAGCCACTGCCGGAACCCGCCGATCTGGACGAACTGCCCCTGTGGGGCGTGGACAGCGTCAAGGAACCGCACCAACTCCTGGAGATGGTCGGCGGCGAGTTCCACGGTGATCTCGCCGACCTCTCCGACTCGTCCGCGGAGGCGCTGCAGGCGTTCCTCTCCGAACCGGTACTGCGCGGCACGCTGCCCATGCAGCGGGCGGGCGGCATCTTCTCGCCACTGCTGCTGGACTCGGGCGGGCGGGCGATCGGCATGCTGAAGTTGACCACGGAGGTCACGCCGGGCAAGCCCACGCACCAGAGCCAGGACAGCAAGATCAACCTGGAGAGCCATCTCCTCAGCACCGTCAAGGTGGACGGGCAGGCCAAGGTCACCAACGCCGTGGGCGCGGACCTCGGCGTCGGGCCGACCTTCACCGGCAGCCACGCCAAGGGGCATCCCGACGCCGCGGCCAAGGTGGCGGGATCCGTCCTGGGCAAGAGCGGGGTCCGCTGGCAGACCAGCGACACCCTCAGCAACGGGGGCAGCGCGACCATCTCGCACTCCCTGCGCAGCAGCCGCAGTCACCTGCTGACCCCCGCGAGCGTGCGGCACACCGTCACCCTCGTGCGCCCCGGCGGCGGGGAGACCGAGCGGAGATTCGGTCCCTGGGACGACGGCATGCAGCTGCGCGTGCTGGCGCAGTCCGATGCCGCGGGAAAGACCCCCGACGACGATGAACTCCGCACTCTGCCCTCAGAGTTGGAGCACCTCCAGAGCATCGGCACCACCGCGGCCCCGCTGACCGTGGAGGGTCCTCAGCAGCTCTTCGCCCACGCCGAGGTCTGGTTGCGGGCGAACGGGTTCCTGCCCGCTTCCGCGACCACGACGAGCCGCACCGTGGTGCTGCCCGACGAGGCTCTGGTACAGGCCCAGTTGAACAACCTGCGCCGGTTCGAGCAGGCCCGCTCGGACGTCGGGCTGCGGGCCGCCGTCGACGCGATGGTCGACGGCGGTCACGCCCTGTGGCTGGAGAAGCCCACCACGGGCGGCGGGACCCGCCGCATCCGGCTGAACCTGAGAGCCACCCGTGACACGACGCCGGGACCGGTCACCGCGGCCCCCGACACGACACCGGCACCGGTCACCGCGGCCTCGGACACGGCGCCGGCACCGGCACCGACGGCCCCGCCTCTGACGCGGCACGTGCGCACGCTGCCCGGCCTGCACCTCATCGGCCTGACCTCCTTCGTCATGGGAGGCTTGGAGCAGCAGTCCTCGGGCTACGGCTGGACCGCCGGTTTCGGTGGCAGCGTCAGCGGCCCCGTGGGACCTGCCGGCGGCTCCGGCACCCTCGGCGCAGCCGCCGACTACGCCTACACCAGCCAGATCTCCCACGCGGGCAACGTCGGTTCGGGGCTGAGCCAGGACCAGCAGTTCGTCGGCGTGAACCAGGGCGGCGAGGTCTTCGACATCCCGGCGCGGTTCACCCTCGACCTGCACGACGGGCCGGGCACCGAGCCCACCGTCCGCTTCGCCGAGCACACCGCCGCCACGCCGTACGTCGGGCCGGGCGCCACCCCGCCCCCCGCCGGGCCGCCGCCGACGGCCGTCACCGGCAACATCAGGGTCGCCGTACCGCACCACCGGACCCACGCGGCCACCCCGGCCCCCGCCCCTCGCCCGCGGAACGGGCAGATCCGGGAGGTGACGGAGGAGGACCGGAAGGCGCTCGCGACGACGGGCCCCGACGGCCGCCCGTCGGAGGGGATCGCCAAGCTTCCGGACGATGCGGTCCTGGACGTGTTCCGCGGCTCCGGCGCACTCCAGGAGGCGATACGTCAGATAGCTGCGGGCACCTATCCGGGTCGTCCGCAACCGGGCTGGGCGGCCGGACTGGGCACCGCCATCAGTGGCATGAGCCCGGAGGTCGCCAAGTCGGCGGCGTCACTGGTGGCGACGTCCGCTGCCGGACAGAGCGCCACCGACCCGACCACCCTCGCCGCCGAGGTGCAGCAGGCGGCACTCTCGCCGGCGAGCCTCACCGCGCGCGGGCACCAGATCCTCAAGGGCAGTTATGTGATCGAGGGAGTCACCCTGCCCGGCCTCGGCGCCGACCAGGAGTACTCCCTGGAGATCAGCGGTGTGCTGCGCAACCCCCGTCTGATGCGGAGCTCCATGCAGCAGCTGGAGTCCGGCGTCTCCTCCTCCGACACCGCGTCCCAACAGAAGTCCGCATCCGGCACCCACCAGAGCGGGGTCGCGGTGACCGGTACCAGGGCGCCCGCGGTGGCCAAGTCGACCGATCCCTCAGCCGCACCGCCGAAGCGTCCGGACACCTTCGGGCCGTCCGCGAAGTACCTCTACACCGCGAAGTCGGAGGAATCGGCGACCCTTTCCACCACGACCGCGGTGAACCGCAATCCGACCGAGAAGTCCGAGAGTCACCGTATCGGCGCCGACGCGTTGATTCTGGTCACCGTGCGCGGGGGCACCCGCAACATGGTCGGCAACACCCTCGGTCTGGGCAGCGGGGAACCGGTGACCGTCGCCGTGGAGCTGCCGGATGCCGTGCAGTTCCTGATGACGGACGGGCAACTGGCACGACATCAGGAGTGGTTCACCGGCGTCGAGGGTCTGACCCCGCCGCAGCAGGTGCCGCAGGACCTTCCGCTGCCCGGCCGCTTCGCCCGCACGGGTGAGCCGGGCCTGGCGGGCGTATTGTCCGTCACCCAGCTCGACACCCCGCGCGGCGATCCGCAGGCCGAGCGTGCGGACTCCGACCCGGTGGCCGCGGACACGACCGCTTCACCGGTGGAGCGCCGGAACCGGCTCTACGACGAGTTGATCGCGCTGGTCGAGTCGGAGGCCCCGGGCGTCACGCAGCCGGGGCACGCCGCCTACCTTCCCGGCGTGGCGTCCCGGATCGCCGACTACACCTCACCCACCGGACTGCGTGCCCTGCCCGGTCGTGGGCCGAGAGGCGTGCAGCGCTTCCACTTCCGCCATCTGGCGAAGGGCGGCGCCCGGCTGGTCGAGGTCACCCTGAACGCGAGACCGCGCGCCGACGCCGAGGAACGCCGCACCATCCGCGGGCGGAAAGCCGCTGCGGGCGGCGGCATCGAGCAGTATCACGCGCATCAGCCCGCGGGAGTCTCCACCGGGACGACGAACACCACTCAGCACGGTGTCACCTTCAATCCCACCACGCGCTATCCACAGCCCGGCAACGACACCCGTACCGACCGCAGCGGCCCGGTGCTGAGCGCCGCGACCACCCGCGCCCACGGCACGAAGGCGGCCACCACCGCCGAGGACCGGTTCTGGCTGCGCACCGACAGCGTCGCCGACTTCGACCTGGAGTACGACTACGAGGTGGGCGTCCGCTCCGAGCTTGTCGCGGACTGGCCGCCGAACGTGCTGGGCGGCATGGTGCAGGGCTGGTTCCTGCCGTCGGCCGGCGCGCCGGAGGACGGCTCCGGGGTCACCGGCTGGATCAGCCGTACGCTCGGCGGCCGTCCCAGCCGCTCGGCCGTCGTACCCGCCCGCGTGACACTCAGGTTCACCGGCAGCGAGGCCGCCGAGGGCGAGGAGGTGGACCCACCGCTGCCGCCCGAGGTCTCGGAGACCCCGCCCGTCCTGAAGGGAAACCGCTTCGTCCCGACCGGGCCGGCCCCGGTCTTCGAGTTCAACGCCTGGCCGGAGTTGACCAGCGCCTTGAACACCGTCGCGCCCGGTCAGAACCGCGACTGGCGATCGCTGGACACCTCCACGTCCGCGGAGAGCACCGCAGTCCGCATCGGCGAGCTGATCCAGGCGGGCGAGATCGGTCTGGACCACCCGCGCACCGCGGCCGGGCTGACCGAGAGCATGCCCGGCGCCTATCCGTTCGAGTCGGCGCCCGACACCCCGCCGTCCCTGTCCGTCACCCTGCACAATCCGCGCCGGGTGACCGAGGCGTCGGACGTGACCCTGGACCGGCTCGGTTTCAGCAGCACCGTGGGCGGCTCGTCGTCCAACGGTGGCGTGACCGGCGGGATCAGCTTCCAAGGCATCTACAGCCACGACGACGCCAACCAGGCGTCCGGCGGTGCCACCATCCCGGTCCTGGCCCGTCAGCCCCAAACGACGGGTGGCACGGCCGGGACGTCCGGGGGACGCCGCGAATGGCTCAAGACCGGTGGGACGTCGGCCCCCAAGGACGGCTCGCACGGCACCCGGACCTACGAGGCACTGGTCGACACCCACGTGACCGTACGAGGGCCGGAGGGAACCCGGCACGTCACCGGCACCGCCACCGTGCGCGTCGCCGAGCGGGACGTACTCGGTCACGGCATCACCCCACCTCGTACCCATCCGCAGGTGTACGACCTGGCGTCCATGGTGCGGGCGGGCGCGGACCTGTCGGTGTCGACCGCCGGGGCCGCCGCGGACCTGAGGGACTGGCGGACGCATCCGCTGGACTCCCTGCCCGATCTCCTGGCGTCCCAGATCGACCCCGCCGACCCAGAGGCCCAACTGTGGCTCGCTGTCGGCACCGACCCGGCGACCGGGGACGGGACTACCGCCCGGCCCGATCCGCGGGAGCTGGGGCGCGCCCTGTTCGCCGCCTCGCAGACGGCGGCGACGGCCGGGAAACCGGTCGAGTTGGTCGTACGGTACGAGGACGGCACCCTCGGGCTCTGGAACTTCGACTCCGAAGGTCAGCCCTCGGGACTCGACCCGGACGCGCTGGCCGCGTGGCAACGGTTCGACACGGAGGCTTCGGACCTCACCAGGGCGGCGCGGGAGGAACAGGAGAGCCGCCAGCAGGAGTTCGAGATCCGGGAAGCCCTGGAGCAGCAGGGAGCCGTTCTTGCCGACGCGCTCCGGGAGGTGGACCTCGCGCTCGCGGAGACGCGGCCCGCTCCCGCCGGGACCGGGCCCGCCGAGACCGGACCCGTGACGCGGCCGCGGATGAGGCTGGACCGTACCCCCCGCTTCACCGTCCCCTCCCGTTTCGACGTCCGCCGCATCCGGCACGACGACGAGACGGTCACCGACCTCACCATCACCGTCGCCTTCAA
>NZ_JBSFVR010000107.1:0-21430 GCF_053592415.1 Streptomyces sp. NPDC002690
CCCTGCTGGTGGGCACACCGCTGATCTTCATCGACAGCGGGGCGCCCGCGGGGACCGGCAGGGGACCGGGCGTCGCCGAGGACCCGAGCGCGGCCACGAGCGCCGGGCCGGACACGGCCGCCGGCGCGGTCATCGCCGAGCGCACCGGCGCCGATTCGGGACCGGTGCTCGTCGGATACGGCACGAGCGCGGCCACGGACACCGGGCGGCGCGCGGTCCGCAGACGCTCCGCTCCCCGCCGTTCGCCGACCACCGTGCAGACCGACACCGGGCGCCCCCGAGCCAAGCCACCCGTACGGCATCTCGCCCGCAGGCTCGGGGTGGACCTGGCCGTGCTGGGCGCCGGCTCGGGTCCGGATGGCACCATCACCCGCACGGACGTCCACGCGGCGGCGGCTTCCCTCACCACGCGCACTGCCGGGGACGGTGGCAGCGAACCCGGGACCCGTTCGATCCCCGTGCGCGGCATCCGCGCACGCACGGCAGCACACATGGAGCGTGCACGCCGGGAGATCCCGGACGCCCACTGCTCCCTCACCGTCGACTTCTCCCGCCTGCTCGCTCTGCGCGACAGGCTGCGGCGGGACGCCGAGAGCGCCGCCACGCCCTTCGCCCTGCTGCTGCGGCTCCTGACGCTCACGCTGCGCGACCATCCGCGACTCAACGCCACGTACGTCCAGGACGGTCCCGTGGTTCGTACCTACGACGCGGTGCACCTGGGCATCGGCACGACCACACCGCGCGGCCTAGTCGTGCCCGTGGTGCGCGACGCCCAGGACCTGTCGACCGTGCGGCTCGCCCAGGAACTGGCGCGGCTGGCGGACGGGGCTCGCGTGGGCACGCTCACCCCCCGCGAACTCACCGGATCCACCTTCACCGTCTCCAACTTCGGCGCACTCGGCCTGGACGAGGGGGTGCCGGTCGTCAACCACCCCGAGGCGGCGATCCTCGGCGTGGGGGCCATCCGTCCCCGCCCCCACGTCGTGGACGCCGACCGGCTCGTCGTACGGCCCACTGCGAAGCTCACCTGCGCGTTCGATCACCGGGTGTGTGACGGCGCCGAGGCCGCGGCCTTCCTCACCTCACTGGGCGCACTCGTGGAGGACCCCGACACCATCCTGTTGCGGCTGTGAGCGAGCACCCCCGCATCCCCTCCCTGTCTAAGCCTCCTGGCTCCCTGTACCCGAGGGAAGGACACCACCTCAGTGCCGTCGATACAGCCCCTGCCGTCCACGCGCCCGCCGCGCCTGCTCAGGGCCGATCGCATCCAGAACTTCGGCCCGTCCGTCTTTACCGAGACCCGCGAGCTCGCCGAGCGGTACGGTGCGATCGATCTGGGTCAGGGGACACCCGGGCTGAGCTCCCCCCGCGTCCTCCTGGACGACGCCATGGCGGCCATCGCCGAAGGGCACAACCAGTACCCGCCCGCAGCGGGCCTGGCCGAGCTGCGGAGGGCGATAGCGAACAGCCGGTTGCGTCGCTCCGGAATCCATTACGACGCCGACCACGAGGTCGTCGTCACCGCCGGAGCGACCGAGGCCGTCACAGCGGCCCTGCTGGCATTGTGCAATCCCGGGGACGAGGTCCTCACGCTTGACCCCTGCTACGACGCCTACGAAGCCGCCGCCTCGCTGGCGGGCGCCCGGCTCGTCGCCGTCCCGCTGGCAACGGAGGGCGACCGGTTCTGCCTGGACGAGGCCGCGCTGCGGGCGGCGGTCACCCCGCGCACCCGGTTGCTGCTGCTCAACTCACCCCATAACCCCACAGGCAAGGTCTTCGCCGCTGCAGAACTGGCCGCCATGTCCCGGGTGTGCCTGGAACACGAACTGACCGCCGTCACGGACGAGGTCTACGAACACCTCGTGTACGACGGGGCAGAGCACCACTCGCTCGCCTCGGTTCCCGGCATGCGGGAGCGCACCCTGGTGGTCTCGTCCGCAGGCAAGACGTTCAACGTCACCGGCTGGAAGGTCGGCTGGGCCTGCGGACCGGACAGGTTGGTGGAAGCCGTCCTCTCCGTCAAGCAGTTCCTCACCTTCGCCTCCGGCACGCCGTTCCAGCTCGCCGTGGCGCGCATGCTCGGCGACGAGGAGGCGTGGACGACGGCCCTACGTGGCACGCTGCAACGCCACAGGGACCTGCTGCGCGCCGGTCTCGAACAGGCCGGACTGCGCTCCTATCGCGGCGAAGGTGGGTACTTCCTCCAGGTTGACGTACGGGGAGCCGGCTATGTGGACGGGACACGGTTCTGCCGCGACCTTCCCGCGCGCGCGGGGGTAACGGCCATTCCCTGCTCCGCATTCCGACACAACCCGCAGAACCCGCACACCGACCATCTCGTGCGCTTCTCCTTCTGCAAGCCTGCGGACGTGGTGCGCGAGGCCACCTCACGATTGACCGGTAAGTGGCAGGCCTGACCCGCCGAGCGGACTGACCCAACTGGCTCTTCTTGTGTACGAACCCTCTCACCTAAGGACCGCCGGAGACCATGGACCATCGCCTCACCGTCGAGCACGATGAACTGCGCCGCACCGTAGCCGAGTTCGCCCATGACGTAGTGGCCCCGAAGATCGGGGATCTGTACGAGCGCCACGAGTTTCCGTACGAGATCGTGCGGGAAATGGGGCAGATGGGGCTGTTCGGGCTGCCCTTCCCGGAGGAGTACGGAGGGATGGGCGGGGACTACCTGGCCCTGGGGATCGCGTTGGAGGAGCTGGCGCGGGTGGACTCCTCGGTGGCGATCACGCTGGAAGCGGGTGTCTCGCTGGGTGCGATGCCGGTGTTCCGTTTCGGGACGGAGGAGCAGAAGCGGCAGTGGCTGCCGAAGTTGTGTGCGGGGGAAATGCTGGGGGCGTTTGGGCTGACGGAGCCAGAGTGCGGTTCGGATGCGGGCGGGACGCGGACGAATGCGGTGCGGGACGAGGCGACGGGTGAGTGGGTGATCAACGGGTCGAAGTGCTTCATCACCAACTCGGGTACGGACATCACGGGCTTGGTGACGGTGACGGCGGCGACGGGTCGCAAGCCGGACGGGCGACCGCTGATCTCGTCGATCATCGTGCCTTCGGGGACGCCGGGCTTCACGGTGGCGGCGCCGTATTCAAAGGTGGGCTGGAACGCGTCGGACACACGTGGGCTGTCGTTCTCGGACGTGCGGGTGCCGGGTGGGAATCTGCTGGGTGAGGAGGGGCGTGGGTACGCGCAGTTCCTGCGGATCCTGGACGAGGGGCGGGTGGCGATCGCGGCGCTGGCGACGGGGTTGGCGCAGGGGTGTGTGGACGAATCGGTGAAGTACGCGCGTGAACGTCGCGCATTCGGGCGCCCGATCGGCGATTACCAGGCCATCCAGTTCAAGCTGGCGGACATGGAGATGCGGGCCCACATGGCGCGGGTGGGTTGGCGGGATGCGGCGTCGCGGTTGGTGCGGGGGGAGTCGTTCAAAAAGGAGGCGGCGGTGGCGAAGCTGTACTCCTCAACGGTGGCGGTGGACAACGCGCGTGAGGCGACGCAGATCCATGGCGGGTACGGGTTCATGAACGAGTACCCGGTGGCGCGGATGTGGCGGGACTCCAAGATTCTGGAGATCGGCGAGGGCACGAGCGAGGTGCAGCGCATGCTGATCGCGAGGGAACTGGGCCTCCCGGCCTGAGAGTTCTCGCAGGCCGGGAGACAAGGTCACCACAACGCCTTCCTGCACCTCGGCGACGTACTGGGCGAGACGGGTGGACGAATTCAGTCCAGACGTGATCCAGCCCGCCGAATGCTTCATCCGGTGATCGTTTCCGGTCACAGCACGGCGCCCATCACGGGCAGTGCCGCGTCGACGCCCCAGCCCGTCGGCCAGTCGGAGAGCTCGATCCCGACGGTGCCGACGCGGAGCAGGTTTACGTGGGGTCGTCCGCTCGACGTCGTGGTGGGCGCTTGCGCATGCCCCGGTCGAAGCCGATCAGTCGGCTGCCCATGCTCCAACGGCGCGGACGATGGGCCCACTGATCCCTCCGCTCGAGGAGTGCTTGATCCCTCGGGACATGTGGGCGCGCATCAGTCACTCCGAATACGTCACGAGTCCTTCGACCGCGCCAAGCCGCACACGGTCACGGGCGAGCGGGCGCAGTTCGGCCTTGCCGAAATCACGCTCACGGGACCGCAGCTCGTCAATCACCTCGACCAACTGGAAACGGACATCGGCGGCGACTGGACGGCGAGCCCTGATGACGAACCGATGGCGCGGTGCATGCATGTCACGATCGCGCCGGTGGTGGTGGAGGGTTCGATCTTCCACTGCTGCACGCGGGTGCCGTTGCAGGTGTACGACTGGACCGCGCCTCCGGAGAGGACGCCGCTGCCCAGGTCCAGGCAGGTGCCGGTGGTGCCGGTGGTGCCGGTGGTGCCGGTGGTGCCGAGGGGCACGGCGGTGGCGCCCTCGGAACCGAGACCCGTGGTGGACATCACCTTGTTGTCCCATGCCCAGGTGATGTCCTGGGTGTCTCCGCTGTACTCGCGCTCGGTGGTGTTGCCGGCCGCGTCCACTCCGAAGGTGGCCTTGGCGTCCAGGCTCGCGGAGTCCGAGGTGATGCTGGACAGGACGTGCGGCTGGGTGGGCGAGTAGTTGTACGTGTGGGTGGCGTCGGCCGTGACCGCGGTGCCGGCTACTCCGTGCTCGACCTCGGTCTTGCGGTTACCGAGCTGGTCGTAGCTGTAGGTCCGCCAGTAGCCGTCGCCGGTGGCCGTGGCGGCAGAGGCGGGGGTCGAGCAGGAGGTGGCCTCCTGCGTCCACTCGTCGGTCAACTCGCCCAACGCGTCGCGGATCTAGCAGACGCGGTCGGCGGTGACCGCCGAGGATTTGGATGTGTCCGCGGTCGGCGAGGTGGGGATGGTGTCGGTCACCGAGCTTCAAGCTCTTGGTGATCACGAGTATCTGGAGAGGTCCGGTCACGCCCCCGAGACATCCAGGGCCCCGGTAAAGTCGTTTGTAGACCTGTGACGTGGGATTTTCAAGGCGAGCCCAGGGCCGAAGGCGAGCAACCGGTGGTGCACCGCCGCGCTGATCCACGACCCGGATGACGTGATCGCCGAGGTGTTCACCCGGGCCGACATCGGCCCTGGATCGTCCTCGTCGATGGTGGCCGCCACCGGCTCGACCTCATCGAGGCCGAGGCACGGCGCCGCGACGATCCACATCCTGATCGACTTCGTTCATGTCGCCGAGTACGTCTGGAGGGCGGCCCACGTCTTCCATTCGGTCGGGAGCGAGGCGGCGGAGACCTTCGCCGCCGAGAAACTCACCGCGATCCCGCACAGACACAGCCCGCGTCACCGACGAGATGACCGACAGGGCGGCAGAGGAACAACTCACCGGCGCGAAGCAGGACAGCATCCCGCGAGCACCAGCGCGCCTACCCCGACCAGCACGCGCACGGCGTTGACCTCGGCACAGGCTTGGATGGCGTCCCAATCCGGTTAGTCTGGGGTTGACTTAACGGATGTTGGTGGACACGAACACGAGCAACACCAACCGCAGCGTCCGTCTGAGCTTCCTCGGCCAGTGAGCCGCTCCGGTGTGACTGCAGAGGGATCATCCGGCCGTACCGACCGACTAGGCCGTTTCCTTCGGATCACGGAGAATCAGCCTGAGTGTTGTGAGGTGTGCGTCCGTGAGGGGGCAGGGATGGGGCTGGTCATCGAACTTCGTCGGGGGATCTCTGCGTCCCGAACAGGCCGGAAGCCCGGGCCCCGGAAGCCAGTCGGGATGCTGGAGCGGTTGGTCGATGACAACGATGAGTTCTGGACGGCCGTCGAACGGCTCGGCCAACGACGACTTCCGAGTCTGGCCCGCGTCGATCCCTACGGAGACACCACGCTGCGCGGCGAGGCGGTCGATCAGTTGGTGCGAGAACTGGAAGGCTCCGACCTCGCTCATCTGCGGGGTGGCGAGCACGATCTCGTGGCGGCGCTGCTGGTCTGGGGCCGCCGGTGCCGTTCCGACCGAGACCTGTGGATCACGTTCTCGGGTGACTAGACCGTCGCTTTCAGATCATCGGATCGTTGGTCGATGAGTGTCGTTGACCGATGCCCAGTGGGCACGCATCAAGCCGTTGCTGCCGGACCGGACACCTCGGCGGGGTGGGCGGTGGCGTGATCACCGTCAGGTGATCGACGCGATCGCGTTCAAGTACCGCACGGGCACCCCGTGGATGGACCTGCCCGAGCACTTCGGATCATGGAAGGGCGCCCACAATCGGTTGCGGAAGTGGGCGACCGACGGTACCTGGAAGAAGGTCTTCACCGCACTGCTCGCCCAGGCCGACGCCGAAGGCGACCTCGACTGGGTCGTAGCGGTCGACTCCACGATCGTTCGCGCTCACCAGCACGCCGCCGGGGCCCGTCAAAAGGGGGCCCGGCCGGCGAGCCGGCCGATCATGCCCTCGGGCGTTCCCGCGGCGGACTGACCACGAAGGTCCACCTCGCCGCAGACAGCCACTGCCGCCCGCTGGGGTTCGTGCTCACGCCAGGGCAAGCCGGAGACGCGCCCGTCTTTGAGCAGGTCATGGACCAGATCCGGGTGCCGCGCCCGATCGGCAGGCCCCGCACGACACCTGCGACAGTGCTGGCTGACAAGGCGTATTCGTCCCGGGCAATCCGCAGACATCTGCGGCAGCGAGGGATCCGAACGGTGATCCCGCAGCCCGCAGATCAGGTCGCGAACCGCAAGCGTCGGGGCCGCCTCGGCGGCCGCCCGCCAGCCTTCGACCGCGAGGTCTACAAGCAGCGGAACACAGTCGAACGCTGCATCAACAAGCTCAAGCAGTGGCGCGGTCTGGCCACCAGATATGACAAGACCGCCACCATCTACCTCGCCGGACTTCACCTCGCCGCCATCTTCATCTGGTCCGCAAGATGATCCGAAGGAAACGGCCTAGCCCCAGTGGGCGCCAGGTGAGCGTGTCACATCTGGTGGCAGGTTCTTCGTCTGCCGGTGGTACACCCCTGCCATGGCTACTGACCTGCGGCGGCGTAGAGACGACGCGGAAGCGTCGTCCGGAGCGAGGCACGCGGCAAGGGAACCGCCCCTGCGGATCAGGTGGTACCTCGGCACCAGCGATCGTAGGGGCCGGCTCGGTACAGCTCGGCGTTCATGCCGACGGGAGTGACGTGGCGGTCGATGCGTTCGGTGAGGGTGTGGATGATCCGGATACCGTGGACGTCCAGATCCTGCCAGGCGGCAACGGGCAGGGGGGTGGTTGACGATCTCGGGGATCGATCCTGCAGACCTGTTGGAGGGCGTCCTCGTTCTCGACGAGGACGATGGCGTCGGCGGCGTCGCAGTCCTCGGCGGCGCCGCATACTGCGAACGCCGGAGCCCCTCGCAACCGCGAGGAGCCCCGGCCCGCTTTTCACGTCAGGTCATTGCCTCATGGGTAGGCGACCACATTGCTGGGAGTGGTGTCCGAGGCGGTCACCGCCCCCACGTCGTTGATGACGTGGGTGATGGTGCCCACGCCGCCGAGTGAGACCGTCAGAGCGTTGTGGAACTTCACGCCGGGAGTGTTGGGCACTTCGAAGGCGTGGTAGCTGTTCACCGCGGGGTTGACGTTGAAGTAGCAGTAGCTGCCGAGTCCCCACGCCTCGTGGGTGGTGACGCCCGCGCCCACCTTGTAAGCGGCGTATCCGTTGACCCCTGCCGCGCTCATCCACGCGCCCTGATTGGGCACGTCGTACGGCATCTCGTTCTGGAAGAAGATCGTCTTGCCGTTCTGGCCGTTCCAGACGACTTCGTGCTTCTGGTAGTGCTCGACGAAGAGGCCGGTCGCCAGAACGCTGCTGCCGTTGACGATCACGCCGGTGTCCGCCGTGTTGGTCGTCCAGCCGAAGGTTCCTGCCGTGCCGTGGTCCGCCCGCCAGGCCCAGATGTGGTCGATGATCACGTTGTTGCTGTTGACGATCAGGCTGGTCGTCGCCTTGCCGGCGATCTGGCCACCGATCCGGAAGAACACGTCCTGGATGGTCGTCGGGTTGCCCGCGTGGCTCGCGGACGATCCGGACGGGCCGACGGTCAGCAGCGCCGCCGAGTTGGTGGTTCCGGCGTCGATCAGCAGGCCCTTGAGCCGGACTCCGTCCACGTCGGCGACCTGGATCGCGTTGACGCCGTTGTCAGGGACGAAGGTCGGGTAGCCGATGCCGAGGACGACCGTGTTGGCCCGGGTGATGTTCAGCGTCTGGTTCAGGTGGTAGACGCCCGGCGTGACGAACAGGTTGCAGCCCTGAGAAAGGGCGTTGTTGATGGTCGCGGCAGTGTCGCCGGCCTTGACCACGTAGAACTGGCTCATCGGCTGGGAGGTGCCGGGAGTGCTGCCGTTCGCCCAGCTCGCCCCGGATGCGTCAGTACGCAGCGACGGAAGGAACACCCGGTATTTTCCTGCGCTGTCGACGTACAGATACGGCACGTCACGGGAGACCGGGGTGGTGGCCAAGGTGGTCTCGGGCGGGTTGGGGAAGGTGTTCGCGGGAGCACCGGCGGTGCCGGAGAAGACCATGTTCCACACGCCGCCGGCCCAGCTGCCCACGTTACTGTCCCGGGTGTACCACTGCTGCTGCGAGATGGACGCCGCCTGGCCGCTGACTTTGGTATCGGCGATGTAGCCGCCGCTCGCCCAGCCGTAACTGGCCGGGTAGAGCTGCAGGTCACCACGGACGTCGATCCGGCGGAACGGGGCCGCCTGGGCCACGGCCCAACGGTTCCCGCCCACCGGATTGATGGCCAGATTCTCGGCCGAGCGCCAGAAGTTCTGCGTCGCGTTGCCCGCGTCGGAGGCGTTGAAGGCGTCCACGGTGACGTGCCCGTTGATCGTCACGTCGCCCGGATTCTGCCCGAGACCCGCCACCGAGGTGTAGTAGCCGACATTGTCGTCGACGGCGTACGTGCCCGGCTTGAAGAGCTGTGCCACCCGGTTCTCGCTGAACTGCGCGGAGGCGGTGTCCTTCATCTGGGCGAACTGCGCGTCGAGCTGCGCCTGAATGGTGGCGCTGGACATGCTCGGGTCGTAGATGTGCACGTTCGGGCCGAAGTTCGGCGTGTCCGACTGGGTGGGGCAGCTCGCCGATGCGCCGATCGTGTAAGTCGCACTGGCGACGGCGGAGTCGGCGAGTCCGGACTTGATGGCGATGGCCTTGATGGTGGCAGTGGCCGTGACGCTGATCGGCGCGCTGTACAGAGTGGACGCCGCGGTGGGGGTGGAGCCGTCACGCGTGTAGCGGATGCTGGCGCCCGCGGTCGCGTCGGCGAGCGTCACGCTCTGGGCCGATGCGTAGGTGCCCGCTGCGGGAGTGAAGGTGGGTGTGGCAACAGTGCCGGTTCCACCACCGCCCTGGGTGTACGTGAAGTGGGCTGTGTCGTACTGCGGCCCGCTCTTCTCGTAGGTGAACCAGTACTCCAGGACCGTTCCGTTGGCGAGTGAGCCGACGGTCTGAGTCCACGTGCCCGCGTTGTTGGTCATACGGACGTTCTGCTGGTTGGCGCTGTTGACCAGGTAGTGCACATCGACGTAGACCGCGGACGTGGTCGGTGTGAACGAGATCTGAGCTTGCGTGGAACTCAGTTGAGTGACGCTCTGGGTGTAGTCAGGCGCGGCTGCCGAGGCGGGAGCGGCGCTCTGATCGAGGCCGAGCAGTCCGACGAGCGCGAGCAGGAGCGCACTCAGCAGAGCGATGACGCGGCGCTTCGGACCTGGCAGGGGTCTCATGCGGCCGGGCGGGACGGTAGTGCGCATGGGGGGAGTCCTTTCACCTGGTTTCGTGAAGTGAACACCGGTCAACGCGGAGGGCAGGGTGCAGACGGTCTCGACACTGTGCGGGCATCGCCTTGCCAACTCTGCAGACCTTTGAATGAACCTCTTGAGAACGCTCTCAATCTACGGATGAGCGAGGTGCTGGGTCCGTCAAGGCAGTGTTGAGTGACAACGGTGAACCGTCAAGAAGATGCACAAGCTTCAAGGCTTGAACGCTTACTGGGTGTCAAGTCGCATCTGGGTTCGGCCCAAGAGAGGTGAGCTCGCGAGTTGTCACACCTGGCCTCAGGGATCGACTTCCCAGGATTCGGGTCCTGGGCGGAAGGCGCTCCTTCAGGCTGACGTGATGCAGCCGTGTGCGCGGGGTGCCGTGGCGTACGGCGCGGTTCGGGTGGGGAACGGTCGGCGCGGGCAGAACTGTCCCGCATGGCATGAAGCCGGACGGTGACGAGCGTTGCTTGCGGCAGGGCGACGAGCCGACAGCGTGAGGAGAGGGCCTCGTGGCCGACTTCTGCGCGCTGAACCCGCTTGAGCCGCAGTGTGCCACCGCACGGTGTTGACGATGGGCGGGGCTCGGTGCGTGGTGACATCCGGATTCTCCGTACCGTGCATGCGCGAACGGAGGGAACCTCACACGGTACGACCCCACCTCTGATCGAACGTCCTTCGATGGAGGCGGACTCGTCGTGCCCGGTACCGCCCGACAGCTCGGGTGGTCGGGCGGAGTGTCGTTGGGGATGGTCAGGGCGTCGTCGCGGTGACCGCGAAGACCAACCGGTCCAAGGGGCACTCAATCCCTAGCTGGACCTGGGCGCCTCACCTTTCCACGTACAGCGCACGGTCGCCGTCCGGGAGGCTGTCGACCCGGCTCTTCCTGCTGAGGTTGGTCCGGGCTGACGGCGGGCACACCGGGCTCCTGGTCGGTTTCGCCGCGAAGGTGCCCGCGTCCCGCACTCACGGTCGTCGGACGGAGTCCGGTGCGGGAGCGCCTGACGCGCCGCGTCCTGAACATCGCCGACTCCGCGGTCGGGTGCGGAAGTTGTCGGCCGTCAAGTCCTCTGGCAGGGTCGTGCAAGGCTTGTCCCGCATTGCGTCGCGCACCCACCAGGAACTGCGGGACGACCTTGGCCCGCCGGGTGACGAGAGATCGGGGACCTGCCTGGGGGAGCGGAACTCGGGGGTCGGGTGATGACGAGGCTGGAACCGGAGGAGGCGCTGGCCTTCCTTCGTGAGCAGGCGGTGTGGGGCCGAGCCGGGGCGGGACGCCTGATCCTGGTGAGCGGCGGCGTTGCGAGCGGGAAGACCTGGCTGCTCGACGAGTTCGTCGACTACTGCGTCCGGCAGGGCGTGCGGACGCTGAGCGCGGTAGGCGCGGCCGACGAGCAGGGATTCGCCGGGGGCGTGCTGAAGCAGTTGCTGGTCGGCGTGGAGTGCTCGCCCGGTGAGCAGGGCGCGCCGGACGGCGATGACCCCGTGTTGGCCCACCACGGACTTGGCAGGATCAGGAGCTCCGGCGGCCCCGACGGGGACGCGCTGCGGTCCTGGGCGGCGAGGATCGAGCGGCTGGCTCGCGAGGAGCCGCTGGCCCTGGTCGTCGACGACGTGCACCTCGCGGACGACGCGTCGCTGCTGGTGCTGCGCCGAATCCAACGCCGCCTGCGGACCGCACCATTGACGATGGTGCTCGGCTTTCGGGACGCCGGTGCCGCCGGCGACCGGGGCCGGCAGTTCACCTGGGGTGCGCACCTGGGGATCCGGCTCGCCCCCTGGTCCGAGGAGCGCATGCGCGAGATCCTCGGCGACCGGGTGTTCGGCGGTGCGTCCTTACTCGCGCGTCAACTCAGTTGCGGCATCCCCATGCTGACCGCGGCGCTCGCCGAGGACTCGATCGCCGACGAGGCGGACGAAGCCGGTGCGGACGGCGGCACGGAGTACGTCGAGGCGCTCGGGCGCTACCTGGACCGCTGGGATCCGCCGCTGCGGGAGGCCGCCGGACGGCTCGCCGCCTTCGGGGAGCCGTTTCCCGCGCGGGCCGAGCAGGGAACCGGTGGGCCGGTCGGGGTCGTGGCCGCCGAATCACTGGACCGGTCAGGACTGCTGGCCGACGGCTGGTTCCGCCACCCGGGGATCGCCGAGGCCGTACTCCGCGGCCTGACACCCGAAGCCCGCGCCGCGGCGCACCTGCGGGCCGCTGAGCTCAAGACGCGGCTGGTCGCCGAGCCGCGCGAGGTGGCCGCCCATCTGCTCGCCGCCGGCTCGCCCGGACCCGACTGGGCACCGTCCGTGCTGCGGCGGGCGGCCGAGCAGGCGATGGACCAGGCCACCGGGCAGGCCCATCTCGCGCCCGAGACCGCCGTGCCGGAGGCCGACTTCGCCCGCCAGTGCCTCGAACTCGCCGTCGAGTCGGCCGGCTCGGACGCGGAGCGGCGCACGATCCTGGCCGACCTGGCCCGCCGCGCCTGGCGCAGCAGCCCGTCGGCCGGCCAGGGCTACCTCGACGTGCTCACGGACCTGATGTCCGACGGCCTCGAACAGTCGCCGGAGCAGGCGGCGGTGTTCGCGCGTGCGGCGTTGTGGTGGGGCGAGGAGGCCGTCCACCGGGGAAGCCTGCCGTTCGGCTACGACGTGCTGGGCGCGGGGGCGTTGGGCCCCGGCAAGTCCGGCTCGGGTGCGGCCGGCGAGGGTGGGGCCGGCTCGGGTGCGGTCGGCGAGGGTGGGGCCGGTTCCTGGGCCGGCGGGCCGGCTGATGTGCGGGCTGGTTCGCCGCCGGACTTTCAGGCCGAGGCGCTGTGCCGGTTGGCGCACCGTTGGTGGTTCGGACCGGTGGACGCAGTGCCGCTGGTCTCGGCCGGGGCCGCCGATCCGTGGCTGTCCGCGGCCGATGACCTGTCGCGGATCTGGTCCGAGCCCGGCGGTGACGCCTCGGTCGCGGCCGCCGAGCGGCTGCTGGACAGCTGCCGACTGTCCGACGGCACCCTCGAAGCGCTGATGACTGCGGTGCTCGCGCTCGTACTGGGCGGCCGGGCCGAGGACGCCGAGGATTGGTGGCGCACCCTCAAGGCCGATGCCGACAGCCGCGGAGCGGTCGTCTGGCAGGCGGTGCTCACCGGCATGTGGTCCTCGGCGGTGCTGCGCGGCGGTGACGCGACGTACGCGGCCGCCCTCGCCCGGCACGCGCTCAGCCTGCTGCCCGACCGGGACTGGGGGGCGGCGGTCGCCGACCCGCTGGCCACGCTGCTGGCGGCGCGGACGGCGGCGGGGGAGTACGAGCGGGCCGCGGAGGTCGTGGCCCGCGGAATCCCGGACGGCCTGGAGCACACCGTCGGCGGCATTCGCTTCCTCCGGTCCCGCGGGCGCTACCACCTGGCGACCGGCCGCCCGCTGGCCGCAGTCGGCGACTTCACCCGGATCGGCAGGATCCTCGGCGCCCGCGGCACCGACCTGCCGGGCCTGGCCCCGTGGCGGGCCGACCTGGCGGAGGCGCACCTGGCCCTCGGGGACGCGTGTGCCGCCCGCGACCTGGCCACCGAGCAGCTCGCGCGGGCCGTCGACACCGACCTCCACACGCGCGCTCTGGCCCTGCGGGTGCTGGCGGTGGCCGGACCGCCGGAGGAACTGCACCGGAGCCTGCGGGAGCCGGCCGAGCTGTTCGCCGCGCGCGGTGACCGGGCCGAGACGCTGCGGACGGTGCGGATGCTGGACCGGATGCCGTGGCAGGACGGGACCGGGCCCGGCGGGAGGAGCGGGGTGTTGACCGCCATCGCCTCCGTGGACCGTGGCCTTCGCGGACCGCGTGGCCTGGTCGGCGTGGCCGGACGGCGTGACCAGGGCGGCCGTCTGCCGGAACCGGCCGATCCGGCGGATCCGGCCGGGCCGCCCGACCGGCCGGGCCCGCTCTCGCTGGTCCCCGCGGAACGGCCGACGAGCCACCGGGTCGCCGCTCGGATCACGACGCCCGTCCGGGCCGTGGCCGGGGGACCGGAGTCCACCGTCAGGACCGAGCCGGAGGCCGGCGGGGCGGAGACGCTCAGCGAGGCAGAGCGGAGGGTCGCGGGGCTCGCGGTCCAGGGCCTGACGAACCAGGAGATCAGCGGCGTCCTGGCCGTCACGGTGAGCACCGTCGAGCAGCACCTCACCCGGGTCTACCGCAAGCTCGGGGTCCGGGGGCGGGCCGATCTCGCCGCCGGGCTCGGGAACTGAGCAGCAAGAACCAGGAGTGAACGGCGAGGCCGGACCGCGTCACGCGGTCCGGCCTCGTTCTCTCCCCGCAGTCAGCGCGCGTTGCCGGGCTGGACGCCGTGCAGTTCCAGGGTGCAGCACTTGGCGCCGCCGCCGGCCTTGAGCAGCTCAGTGGTGTCGACGCTGATCGGCTCGAAGCCGCGCTCACGCAGCTGCGCGGCGAGCCGGGTGGCCGCGGTGGGCAGGATGACGTGCTTGCCGTCGCTGACCGCGTTGAGGGCGAACAGGCAGGCCTCGTCTTCGGTCGCGGCGATGGCGTCGGGGTATCGCTCGGTCAGCAGGTCGATGCTCTCGGGGGCGAAGGCCTGGGGCAGATACATGACCTCGTGCTCGTCCAGGACGGCGATCGCGGTGTCCAGGTGGTAGAAGCGCGGGTCGACCAGGGTCAGCCCCAGCACCTTCTTGCCGAAGAACTCCTGGACCTCGTCGCGGGCTTCGGCGTCGCTGCGGAAGCCACTGCCGGCCAGGATCACGTCGCCGGTGGTGAGGAAGTCGCCCTCGCCCTCGTTGAGGACCGTTGCCTGGCGGACCTCGGTGTAGCCATGGGAGCGGAACCAGTCCAGGTAGGCCGGAGATTCGCCCTGTCGTTCGACGTGGCGGAAGCTGGCGACCAGGGCGCGGCCGTCGGCGACGATCGCGCCGTTGGCGGCGAAGACCATGTCGGGCAGGCCCGGGAGCGGGTCGATCAGGTCGACGTCGTGCCCGAGGTCGGTGAGCACGCCGTGCAGCCGCTGCCACTGCGCCAGGGCGACCTCGGCCCCGGTCGGCAGGCCGGGGTCCATCCACGGGTTGATGGAGTAGCGGACGTCGAAGTGGGTGGGCGCGCACAGCAGGTAGTGCCGGCGCCGTGCGGTTCGCGAAAGAACTGGCACTTGTGGTGCTTCTTTCTGGCCGGAGGGCGAAGAGGGGTGGGTGCTCCCGGGCGCCCGGCGCGGGTGCGCGGACGCACCGGGATGTCGTGGCGGATCAGTGCGTTGCGTGGGGAACTGTGCTGCCGGGTGACGGTGTGGAGGTACGGCGAGGGCCTGGTTCGCGACGGCTGGGTGTGGCACGAACCAGGCCTGGTGTCGGTGGTGGTGCCGGGAAGCCCGGCCGTCAGAGGGCCGCGTCGGCCGCCATGGCGTCGCGCAGGCTCTTGGGCCGCATGTCGCTCCACTCGCGCTCGACGTACTCCAGGCACTCGGCCCGGCCGTCCTCGCCGAACACGACCCGCCAGCCGTCGGGGATCTCGGCGAATGCGGGCCACAGCGAGTGCTGCTCCTCGCCGTTGACCAGGACGAAGAAGCGGCCGGACTCGTCGTCGAAGGGGTTCACGCTCATAGTGCTCTCCGGATCAGGTCACGAAGGTGCTCGGATGGTGCTCGGAAAGTGCTCGGATCGTGCGCGCGAAGTGGTGCGGCGCTGGTGCATCGATGCTGCGGCGCCGTTGCGAGGGTGCCGCAACGGCGGTGTGACGGTACCGGGTCGGTACCTCTGGTCAGGAGACCAGTCGGATTCGCCGGTCGAGGGCGACCGCGAAGCTCTGCCAGTCGTCGGCGCGCCGCCGCGCCATTTCGGCGACGGCCGGTGCGCAGTGGCTCGGCACCGAGTCGACGACGGAGATCCATTCGTTCTCGTCGACACCCAGCGCTTCCAGCCAGCGCAGCAGCGTACGACCGGATTGCGACATCCGCAGCGAGGGGTCGGTGCGCAGCTGGCTCAACTCGACCGCAGGGGCCCGCCGGGCGGGGGCCGGACGCACCGGGCGCTCGGCGATCTCGGTGCGCTCGCGCTGCTTGGGCGGAACCGGGTTCTCGCCTCGCAGCAGCCGGTTGCGGACGTCCTTGGCGGTGGTCGCCGAGATGTCCGCCAGCCGGGCCACCTCGCGCGTGGTGGCGTTCGGGTTCTGCCGGAACAACTCGCTCGCGAGCAGCCGGCCTTCGCGGGTGTTGAGCGGGTGGCTCTCGTTGTCGCGGCCGACCCGGTTGGCCAGCTGCGGCAGGTTGTCACCCTCCCGGCGGCGGATCGCGCCGACCGTCTTGTCGGAGATCCCGACGAGGGCGGCGATCGAGCGGTCGGACCATTCCGGGTGGTAGTGCATGATGCGGAGTGCCGCGTTCTTGCGGTCGGCCAACGTCAGCGGCAGGCCGTGCGAACAGTTGAGCTTCACCGACATGACGAACGCGTCGCGCTCGTCCCCGTCGAAGTACCGCACCGCGATGGCGGTGGCACCACGGCGCTGTGCGGCCTGTAGCCGGTGCATTCCGTCGATCACCCGCAGGGTGGTCCGGTGCACCAGGATCGGCGGTAGCTCGGCGTCGGTCTCCGACAGCATCTGGATGTGCTCGTCGACCTCGGTGAGCCGAGGCGAGTTCGCCGGGAGGAGTGCCGCGATCGACACCATCGCGGTGTCGTCCTCCTGCGGTGCCGGAGCGTCCACGAGTCTTACTGCCTCGTTGGAACCGCTTCTCGGCGATGAACTGGCGTACGTAGCTCCCATTTCGTGGCCCCCGTTCGAATGGAGCGGCCCGTCACGGTCCCCGTACGCCGTGCTCTTGGCCGTCGCCGAGTTAACAGGGACGGGCTGTCGTTCCGCGAGGGGAGACAACCAGGGAAGGACGAGATGAGCGGTGAGTCGTAGACCGCGATGCGACTTTGGTCGTATTGCGCCGGTCGCCCCGCCGCACCACGACTCCGCCGGAGATCCGCTCCGGATCCAGTATCCGGGCCCTCTGGCAATGAACTGGGCGACCGAAGATATGACTTGACGCATTGTCAGTAGGTCGGGGGTGAGGACCGCCATGCTCGTCCACTCCTTACCCGGGTGACGTTCGGGCAAACACGAATCGCACGGCCCCGAATCGCCCCCTGGCCGACGTCCTGTCGACGTCAGGTCGGTCGCGGAAGTTCCGCAGGCGCCCGGCACGGGTGGTCGGGATCGGACCTGTCCGTCGTTGCCGCTTTCCGGCAGGCCCTTTACGGTGTGCCCGGGCCATGCCGGAGGGCGGTGCGGTGAGGTCGGCCCCCTTGGCTGCGGTCCGTGGCGTTCCGCCCGCGCGGGTCAGGTGACTCTGGTTGTCCGTCGATGACGAAGACGAGGACTGCATGACAAGCGCGCCCGCAGGCAATGCGATAGAGGTGACCGGACTCTGCAAGGCCTTCGGCCCGCAGAAGGTGCTCGACGACATCGGGTTCGAGGTCCCGGCCGGCACCGTGTTCTCTCTGCTGGGGCCGAACGGCGCCGGCAAGACCACGACCGTTCAGATCCTCACCACCCTGATCCCGGCCGACGCCGGACAGATCCGGATCGCCGGGTTCGACCCGGTCAAGCAGGCGAACTCGGTTCGCGCCGCGATCGGCGTGACCGGTCAGTTCTCGGCGGTCGACAAGCTGCTCACCGGCCGGGAGAACCTGCAGCTGATGGCGGACCTGGCGCACCTGGGCAAGCAGGAGGGCCGGGCCCGGACCTCCGAGCTGCTCGAACGCTTCGACCTGGTCGACGCCGCGGGCAAGCCCGCCTCGACCTACTCCGGAGGCATGAAGCGCCGCCTGGACCTGGCGATGAGCCTGATGGGGCACCCGACGGTCATCTTCCTCGACGAGCCCACCACTGGCCTCGACCCGCGCAGCCGTCGCACGATGTGGCAGATCGTCAAGGAACTGGTCGACGAGGGCACCACGATCTTCCTGACCACGCAGATGCTCGACGAGGCCGACCACATCGCCGACGAGATCGCCCTGCTGGACGGCGGCAAGCTGGTCGCCTCCGGCTCCCCGGCGGACCTCAAGAAGCTGGTGCCGGGCGGCTACGTGACGCTGTCCTTCGCCGATCCGCGCAGTCTGGACGCCGCCCTGGGGATTCTCGGCGACCTCAAGTGCGACCGCGAGCAGCTGAGCGTGGACGTTCCGAACGACGGCGGTCTGGCGGCCCTCAAGGGCCTGCTGGACCGGTTCGAGGGCACTTCGGTCGAGGTCGACAACCTCGCCATCCACTCTCCGGACCTCGACGACGTCTTCTTCGCCCTCACCGGCCGCGGTACGGAGCGGTCCGGCGAGCAGACCGACACGAAGGCCACCGAGAAGGCAGAAGAGCCGGCGGAGCCGAAGTCCGACGAGCAGGCCGAGACCAAGAAGGCGACGATCTGATGAGCACCCCCAGCTACGCGGTGTCCGACTCCGTCACCATGGTCCGCCGGGTGCTCACGCACACCCGGCGCAACCCGTCGACGCTGCTGATGGCGGTGACGCTGCCGCTCATCCTGCTGTGCCTGATGAACTACGCGTTCGGCGGCTCGCTGGACGTCGGCGCCGGCAGTTACGTCGACTACCTGATCCCCGGCATCATCCTGATGGGCGCCTCGTACTCGACCAGCGCCACCGCGGTGGCGGTGGCCACCGACATGGGTGAGGGCGTGATCGACCGGTTCCGCACCCTGCCGATCAGCCGCGGCTCGGTACTGACCGGGCACGTGGTGGGCAACGTCATCCGCACCGGCATCGGCGTGCTGGCGGTGGTCGTGGTGGGGATGGCGATGGGCTTCCGCGCCCACGGCAGCGCGATCCGGTGGCTGGCCGCGGCCGGTGTGGTGGTGCTGACGCTGATCGCGGTGTCCTGGCTGGCGACCGGGATCGGGCTGTCCGCGAACGGGACCTCCTCGGCGGCGAGCTACGCCTCGCTGGTCACCCTGCTGCCGTTCCTCTCCGGGGCGTTCGCCCCGATCGACACCATGCCGGGCTGGCTGAAGTGGTTCTCCGCGAACGAGCCGATGACGCACATCATCGACGCGCTGCGTGCCCTGCTCCTGGACCAGCCGGTGGGCGACCACCTGTGGCTGGCGTCGGCCTGGTGCGTCGGGATCGCGCTGGTGAGCTACGTGTGGGCGAAGACGACGTTCGGCAAGAAGACCGTCCGGTAGGTCCCGGAGTCCCGGAGATCTCCGGTTCTACCGGCGGGCCGCACCGGGGCGGCCGGTTCCTGTGCGGCGACTGCAGGTGCTGTGCCGGTTGATCCAACGGAGCTCTTGGCGCGACTGGTCGGTGATGCCGTCCCCATGGTGTACGCCTTGGGGGATCTGCCCTGGAGGGAGGCGTGGAAGCTGTCGCGGGCCGCGTCGTCCGCCGACGGACGTGGCCCGGCGATCGACCGGCCGGCCCACGGCCGAAGCCAGGGCGGTCGCCCAGCAGCGGCTCTCTCCCTCACCGAGAGGTCCTCTCCCGCACCGATGGGGAGACGGGGGATGTCGCCCGAACACCTCAGGTCCGGTGCGGCGGCGGAGAAGTCCCGATCGAGCACGTCGGGCGGGGCGTCGGTCGGCTCGGGTGCCGGGCGGCTCGGAGACCGGGCCGACAGCCTTTACGCGGACGGACATTCGACGCTCGCGCGCTCACGGTCACCCGGGCGACCCGCTTCTCGTTCACCTTCACGCCGCCGCGTGCACCGCCGTGGTGACGCGCGGGGAGCCGTGGGTCCGGTCGGACTCGGCACGGACCGCCCGGACCTTCTCCGTGAGGCGGTTGTCGGATGGTCCGCGCCCGGCTCGGTGCCGCGGGAGGCTCCACGTGCAGGAGCCGGTGCGGGCGACGCCGAGATCCGGCGCAACCGCTCGACCGAACCGCCCTGCCCTCGGACTGTAAGGCGTGGGATGCGGTCTTCGGGGCCGTCGCGGGACGTCCGACCTGCGCGAGTAGGCCTTCGTCACCATGAACGGTCACCCTCTTCCGGCTCCCATCAGAGCCGGATCATGGGTGTCCACCGCTTTGGGAGAGGTCCCGTGGTGGGCGGCCTGCCAGTCGTAGTGTTCCAGCAGACCCAGCGCCTTGCCCCGGTTGACGGCTTCGAGGCGGGAGCGGACCGTCAGTTTGGCGAAGACGTTGGTCAGGTGCCGTTTCACGGTTGCCTCACTCACGAACAGCTTGGTGGCGATCTGCGAGTTCGTCATGGCGACACTGACCAGCCGGAGAATCTCCAACTCCCGGCCGGTCAGGTCCGCTTGGCACAGTCCACCGCCGCAGCCCGGAGGGATGACCGCGGTCCTCGGCATCCTCAACGCGAACATCCGGCTGTCGCTAACGACTTGGCGCAGTTCGGAGCACAGTTCCCGGCTTCCGATGTTCTTCGTCAGGTAAGCCGCGGCGCCGGCGTTGGCCAGATTGAGGATCAGCGCGTTGTCGGCCATTCCCGACAGCACCACGACCCGGGTGTCCGGAGTGGCGCCGAGGATCTGCCGGATGGTGGCCACCGGGCTGATGGAAGCACGGTGCACGTCCATCACGATGACGTCGGGCCGGCAGTGAGCCGCCAGGTCGACCGCTTCGTCGGGTACGCCCTCCGCCACGACCCGAAAATCGTCCTCGGCCGACAGGATGCTGCGCAAGCCGTCCCGGAAAAGTCGGTGGGCATCGACCAGGGCGACCCGGATGGCTTCATTCCGGTTGTGTGCAATTTCTTCGCCGCTCAGGTCGCCGGTCATGCGGCGTGCACCAGAATTCGTATATCCCGAAATGCAGGGTTCACGTCCAATGCGATGTACGGGAGTGAACGGCTCGGATCGGGGTAATGCCTTCGAGCGTCGTTCCGGTGGTGCGGTCCCCGTTCATCGGCGCTGATTCGGCGTTGCCCAACCATTCATTACCCCACTTTCCGGGCACTGTTCGGCCTGTGCCCGCTTTCGATTCGCTCCTCGTACGGGTGTCGCCTGGTTGAGGCGTTGCCCGGCGTACTTGGTGTGCTGTCGACCTCATGTGGTGCCGTCGGGGATCGTATCGCGTCGTCCTGGGGCCGGGGCGAGGTCTTGAGAGCATCGTCAAGTGCCACTCGTGGAGCCGGTTTTCGCGCTGTCGCCGGTGTTGTTCGGGTGCAAGCCGGTTAGTGGTGGTCGCGGCCGGGTGCGGACCATCCGCAGCCACCCGCATGAATTGACCAAATCTTTAGTAGTTTTTGCCATGCGCTATCCCCGTGTGGTCGCGCCGGGACCGACGTTTGGTGGACAGCTGCCTCAGTCCGTTGCTAAACGTTGTCCGCGCACTGAGTCGCGGGAATTCCTTCGACGGCGAGCGCCGCGCACTCCCTACCCGTTTCCGCTCTCGGACGGCCTCGGAGCCATCCGGGGTACCTGGCGTGTGCCGCGTCCCAGGAGCCGGACGGAGCGGGGCAATGCGACTGAATTGCGGAGTGATGTGGCGATGAAGCGGTGCAACCAGGACGGGAGCAGTTGTCGTGACCTCATCTTCTGAAGACGAGAGCCTGCCGCCGCGACAGCTGGCGTACTGGCGGGCCGAACTGACCGGGCTTCGGCAGCCGATGGAGCTGCCGGCGGACCACCCGCGGCCGGTCGAGAAGGCGGGCGATCTGCGCGACTCCGTGCTCAAGATCCTCAATGTGCTGCCCCGTTCGCACCCCTTCACCACCGTGCGGGCGGCCGAGCTGA
>NZ_JBSFVR010000108.1:0-21424 GCF_053592415.1 Streptomyces sp. NPDC002690
CAGAGCGCCTTCCAGTCGGCCCTCACCGGGCAGTCCAGTGAGTCGGCCCTCCACCACGCTCAGCAGCGTGTCGAGAGCGGGAACTGAGCCGTCCGGTCCGACACTGCCGCCCACACCGGTCTGTACGTGGCCCCAGGGCTGCTGGTCCCGACCCTGGCCCTGGTCCTGCTCATGGCCTCCGGAACCGCCCGTGACCAGCAGTTGGCCCCGGGCGTCCTTGCCGTTGTCGCAGGCGACCGCGATGTCGTAGGTCCCGGGGCGGGTGTCGCGCGGGACGGTGAAGTGCCCGGTCACGACGTCCTTGCCCGTGCCGGGGTAGAGCTCGAAATCCCCCGCGTCCAGGGAGTTCGCGTCGCCGATGCCCGAGCCGTTCTTGCCGCAGGCGGTGGTGTTCACGGTGACCTTGGCGCCCGGAACGGCGGTGGACGGGGTGAGCTCCAGGCGGCCCCGGTCCCGGTCGGCCCCGCCCGCGTACGCGCCGCTCCAGGGGAACCATGACGGCATCTCGACGCCGAGTCCGGTGGCGAGCACGGTGCCGCCGACGGCGACGAGGATCAGTCCGGCGAGCGCCAGCAGCACCCGGTTGACCGTGCGGAGCATGGCGCTCATCCCTTCCTGGGGGCCCGGCTGACGTGGGTGTTCACCTTCGGCGGCTTGGCCAGGCCGAGTTCGCCGACGGCCGTGGTGACCGCGGTGTCCAGGTCGGCGCGCACCTCGTCGAGTTCGCGGAAGTGCGACACGGCCCGGACGGTGACCTTGCGGCGTCCCGACTTGACGCGTACGGACTGCACCCCCGAGACCTCCACGGCCCGGTCGCGCAGGACCAGGGCAGCGGCGGTCCGGTCGAGGGCCGCGTGCACCCCGCGGTGTCTCCGGCTCATCGTCAGCAGGGAGCGCAGCCCCGGGGTGAGGGCGAGGAGCAGGAGCCACAGTCCGAGCGCCGCGGCGACCCCGGCGCCGGTGAGCACCCATACGTCGTCGAGGGAGCGTTCGGCCAGGCCGTCCGCGAGGGAGCGCCGCCACCGCATCGCCGGATGGTCGGCGCGTACCGCCGCCACGTCGTAGAGGAAGAGCCCCGACGCGCCGAGCACCACGAGCCCGAGGAGGGCGGCCGGGACGCGGCGGGCCGACCAGAACCGTCCGGCCCGTCCGCCGGCCGGCTCCTCGGCCCCGGGTACCGGCCGGTAGGAGGACGAGGAGGCGCCCTCGTCGGGGCCGGCGGGCTCCGGCGGACCGACGACGGGCAGCCGCTGGGTACGGTACTCCGGGCCGTCGTCCCTGTACGAGGGCTCGCTCACCGGGTCCTCCCCCGTGCCGAGGAACCAGTGGCCGCCGAGTGCAGGCGTTCGATCCGCACGGCCACCTCGGGCACCTCCATTCCCGCCAGCGTCTTGACCCGCTCGGTCACCTGCCTGCGTACGGCCTGGCACTGGCGGCCGATGTCGCCGGGATAACCGAGCTCCAGGCTGACGTGTACCCGCGCGGAGTCCCGGTGAACGGTGACCGAGGCATTGGGCGGAGCGCCGTCCTCGGGGACCTCGTCGATCGCCTCCCGGGCGGCCTGCGCCGCGATCTTCGCGACGACCCGGTCGGCGATCCGGGTCTCGCCGCGCTCCGCCGCGGGAACCGGGCCGGTCAACGGCTTCACCGTTGCCGGTCGCCGCGCTCGCGACTTCGGAAGAAGTCGCCGGGTTCCAGGTCTCCGTCGAGGAAGCGGCCGGCGATGAAGCCGATCGCACCCAGTGCGGCGACCAGCAGGAAGGCGCCGAATCCGCCGAAGTATCCGGCGAATCCGAGCGCCATGCCGGCCACCATGCCGACCACGGCCATGCTCATGCTGACTCCTCAACTCCCTTGTCGCACAGGGGTAACCGGACTCGGTGACCCGGCGGACCGCCGGGCCACGGGGTGTGCGGGGCCGCCGGGAGCCCGGCCCGGAACTCGGTACAGGCCCTACTGGACCCGCGAGGACGAACCGTCGTCCTCGTCGTCCTCCTCGTCGGGCAGCTTGACGTCGCTGACCGCGATGTTGACCTCGACCACTTCGAGGCCGGTCATCCGCTCCACGGCGGCGACGACGTTCTCACGCACGTCCCGGGCCACCTCGTGGATGGCCACGCCGTAGTCGACGACGATCTCCAGGTCGAGCGCGGCCTGGGATTCGCCCACCTCGGCCTTCACCCCACGCGCAGGCGACTTGCCTCCGCTGCCTCCGCCGGGCACCCGGTCGCGCATGGCGCCGAAGGTGCGGGACAGCCCGCCGCCCATGGCGTGCACACCGACGACGTCGCGGGCCGCCAGTCCGGCGATCTTCTCCACGACCCCGTCCGCGATCGTGGTGCGCCCACGGGCTCCGGCGTCGCCGCCGCCGCGCTTCGTCAGGCTCCTGCCTTCGCCGGAGCCGTCCTGGCCGGGGCGCTGCGTGGTGGTCTCACTCATGGCCGCTCATCCCTTCGATGGGGCAGGGGTGTACTCCCTTGCCCACATTAAGTGCGCTTGTCCGGGTTCGCGCTGTGGATGCGGCAGTCTGGGGCGATGACAACGGCGGACGGCCCCCGGCGGGCGGATGGATGGGCGGCCTCGGTGCGCGAGCGGCTGGGCCTGGGCCGGTTGCTCCCTCTGGGCGGTCCGGCGGACGGAGCGTGGATCGCCGAACGGGCCGCCGCGTCGGTGCTGCGGGACTCCACGGCGGGGCCGGGCGCGCTGCTCGGGCGGCTGCGCATCGGAGCGGCGACGGCGGGCACGACCCCTGGTGCGGCACCGGGGCGGCTTCCGAGTGCGGCGGCCACAGAGCGGTACCGGGAAGGGCTGGGGGACGAGCCCCGGGAGGGACGCACACAGGGACCGCCCCCACCTCCGAGCGCGATCGGGCAGGGGCCGCTGAGGATCGAGGCGGAGTTCACCGCGACCGCGGACCGGCCTCTGCCCACCTCCGCCTCACTGCTCCGGGAAGCCCTGATGGAGGCGGCGTCACGGCGGCTGGGACTCGATGTGGCCGAGGTGGACCTGCGGGTGACGGGACTGCTGGACACGGGGCGGACGCGCCCTACCGGGGCCCGGACCGCGTACGGGGACTACGGGGACAGTGCGGCCCCGTCCGGCGCGAGTGCCCGCGAACACCGGGCGGCCTTCCCCCGGCCGGAGGTGCGCGCGGGTCGGGACGACGGGGCCGCGGGGCTGGCCGCCGCCGCGGTCCCCGGCGTGGTCTCGCTGACCCAGGTGCTGGGCGCTCCGGTGACCACCTCCGCCGATCATGTGCGGGTCGAGGTGGCGACGGCCGGCGGGCACCGCGCGCTCGACGTGGCCCGCGCGGTGCGTACGGCCGTGACGGGTGTGCTGGAGGACGGGCCGCCGGTCTCGGTGCTGGTCACCGCAGTGGTGGAGACCCCCGAGCCCGGCTGAGGGCCCGGCCGGAATGGCCGAACCCTGTCCGGGTCCCCGTCAGTCGGTGAGGCCGGCCAGGTCGCGCAGCCGGCGGCCCTGGGCGGCGCGCTCGGCGGCGCGCTGCTCCTCGTAGGTACGCGAGATCGCGCCGCGCAGCAGCGCCTTGGTCTCGGTCACGGCGTCACGCGGCGCGGCCAGCAGGGCCGCGGCCAGGTCCTGGGTCGCTGCGTCGAGCTGCCCGGCGGGGACGACGAGGTTGGCGAGGCCCGTGCGCTCGGCCTCCGGGGCCGACACGAAGCGGCCGGTGGCGCACACCTCCAGCGCGCGGGCGTAACCCACGAGGTGCACCAGGGGGTGGGTTCCCGTGAGGTCGGGGACGAGCCCGAGGCTGGTCTCCCGCATGGCGAACTGCACGTCGTCGGCGACGATCCGCAGATCGCACGCGAGGGCGAGCTGGAAGCCCGCCCCGATGGCGTGGCCCTGGACGGCCGCGATCGACACGATGTCGTTCCGCCGCCACCAGGTGAAAGCCTCCTGGTACTCGGCGATGGTCGCGTCGAGCCCGGATTCGGGTCCGCGCGCCATGTCGAGGAAGGAGGGCTCACCGTCGAAGCCCTCGGGAGCGAACGCCTGCCGGTCGAGGCCCGCGGAGAAGGACTTGCCTTCGCCGCGGAGCACCACGACCCGCACGGTGCCGGGGATTGCCCGCCCGGCCTCCGTCAACGCCCGCCACAGAGCGGGAGACTGAGCGTTGCGCTTGGCCGGGTTGGTCAGGGTCACCGTGGCGATCGCGTCATCGACGGTGAGTCGTACGCCGTCCTTGTCGAGCAGCGGGTCGAGCGAGGTCATCGTGCGCCTCCGGATCGGGGTGCTGTCAGCACTTCACCTGCTAAGTGACTGAACAGTAACCACCTGGTCGACCGTGCGATCGACCGGGTGGTCCACTCCGATCACGGTGGACCCGTTGCCCACGCCCGCGACCCGCCGCCGACCGTCAGGCCGATGCGGCCTTCTTGCCGCGTGTCGCTCCGCCGCGTCCCCGCAGGGTCACGCCGGACTCACTGAGCATCCGGTGGACGAATCCGTAGGAGCGGCCGGTTTCCTCGGCCAACGCCCGGATGCTCGCACCGGAGTCGTACTTCTTCTTCAGGTCTGCCGCGAGCTTGTCGCGCGCGACGCCGGTAACCCGGCTGCCCTTCTTCAGAGTCTCGGCCACCCGTGCCTCCTCATGGGAAGTGCGCTCTTGTTTCTCATGATCACCCCTACCGTGCGCCCTGGCCACCCATTCGGCAAGGTACGTACAACCCGATTCCGCGCCAGGGAAGGGCTCCACAGAAGCGGAATGAAGCATTCTGAGGGGCTCAAGGGGCAGCTGGGGAGAGCACGAAAGAGAAAGCCCAGGTCAGGGCCGTCCGGGGTGGGGGCGCCAAAACGACGGCGCCCGGCAGGTATCTGCCGGGCGCCGCGCCGAGGGATGAGACCGTCTCGCACAGATGAGGGATCACGCGTAGGCCGAATGATCCATTCGGCGTGGATCATTCGATCGGGACGGCCTCGGACGTACCGGGGCCGAGCCCGTCCGTCCGCACCGCCCCGCCCGGTCAGGCCAGGGCGACCAGGTCGCGGTAGTCGGCGCCCCAGAGGTCCTCGACCCCGTCGGGGAGCAGGATGATGCGCTCGGGCTGGAGCGCCTCCACCGCGCCCTCGTCGTGCGTGACGAGGACGACCGCGCCCTTGTACGTCCGCAGCGCGCCGAGGATCTCCTCGCGGCTGGCCGGGTCGAGGTTGTTGGTGGGCTCGTCGAGCAGCAGGACGTTGGCCGAGGAGACGACCAGCGTGGCCAGGGCCAGCCGGGTCTTCTCGCCGCCGGACAGGACGCCCGCGGGCTTGTCCACGTCGTCGCCGGAGAAGAGGAACGAGCCGAGGGTCTTGCGGACCTCCACGAGGTCGAGGTCCGGGGCCGCGGAGCGCATGTTCTCCAGGACCGTGCGCTCCGGGTCGAGGGTCTCGTGCTCCTGGGCGTAGTAGCCGAGCTTGAGGCCGTGGCCCTTGATGATCTCGCCGGTGTCGGGCTTCTCGGCCTCACCGAGGAGCCGCAGCAGGGTGGTCTTGCCGGCGCCGTTGAGGCCCAGGATGACGACGCGGGAGCCCTTGTCGATCGCGAGGTCGACGTCGGTGAAGATCTCCAGCGAGCCGTACGACTTGGAGAGGCCCTCCGCCATGAGCGGGGTCTTGCCGCAGGGCGAGGGCTCCGGGAAGCGCAGCTTGGCGACCTTGTCGGAGACGCGGACGGCTTCCAGCCCGGCGAGCAGCCGGTCGGCGCGCTTGGCCATGTTCTGGGCGGCGACGGTCTTGGTGGCCTTGGCGCGCATCTTGTCGGCCTGCGAGTTGAGGGCCGCGGCCTTCTTCTCGGCGTTCTGGCGCTCGCGCTTGCGGCGCTTCTCGTCGGCCTCGCGCTGCTGCTGGTAGAGCTTCCAGCCCATGTTGTAGACGTCGATCTGGGACCGGTTGGCGTCGAGGTAGAAGACCTTGTTGACGACCGTCTCGACGAGGTCGACGTCGTGGGAGATCACGATGAAGCCGCCGCGGTAGGACTTGAGGTAGTCGCGCAGCCAGACGATGGAGTCGGCGTCGAGGTGGTTGGTGGGCTCGTCGAGGAGCAGGGTGTCGGCGTCCGAGAAGAGGATGCGGGCGAGCTCGACACGGCGGCGCTGACCACCGGAGAGGGTGTGCAGCGGCTGGCCCAGCACCCGGTCCGGGAGGCTGAGGGCCGCGGCGATGGTGGCGGCCTCGGCCTCGGCGGCGTACCCGCCCTTGGTGAGGAACTCCGTCTCCAGGCGCTCGTACTTCTTCATCGCCTTCTCGCGGGTGGCGCCCTTGCCGTTCGCCATCCGCTCCTCGTTCTCGCGCATCCGGCGCAGGATCTCGTCCAGGCCGCGGGCGGAGAGGATGCGGTCCCGGGCGAGGACGTCGAGGTCTCCGGTGCGCGGGTCCTGCGGGAGGTAGCCGACCTCACCGGAGGAGGTGATCGTCCCGCCGGCGGGGGTGCCCTCACCGGCGAGGCACTTGGTGAGGGTCGTCTTGCCGGCGCCGTTGCGGCCGACGAGACCGATGCGGTCGCCCTTGGCGATGCGGAAGGACGCGTTTTCGATGAGGACGCGGGCGCCGGCGCGCAGCTCGATGCCGGAAGCGGTGATCACGGTAAGACTCCAGGGCGGTATGGACGGCGGAAGGACGAGGGCGGAGGTCTCTCGACGCCGCTAATGCACAAGGAGAATTGCCATGGGCCCATTCTACGGGCGGTGCGCAACTCCTCCGCCGTGCATCGGCCCGGACCGCCGGGCGGTGCCAGAATGAGACGGGGATCACAGCACGCGGAGAGTGGCGGAAGGTGACGATCCATGACGGACACGGCACACAGCACACCCACTGTCTTCCCGGCGGTTCTGTACGACGACGCGAAGGCGGCGATCAGGACGCTGACCGAGGTACTGGGGTTCACCGAGGAAGCGGTGTACGAGGGCGAGGACGGCACGGTGGTCCACGCGGAGCTGTCCCTGGGCAACGGCCGGGTGATGCTCGGGTCCCGCGGGCGCGAGGGCGTCTACGCGCGCGCCATGGCGGACGGGGGCCCGGTCGGCGTCTACGTGGTCCTCGAATCGGCACAGGCGGTGGACCGGCACCACGCCCGGGCGGCGGCGCACGGGATGGAGATCCTCATGCCGCCGACCGACCAGGACTACGGCTCCCGCGACTACATGGCCCGTGACGCCGAGGGCAATGTGTGGAGCTTCGGGACGTACGTCCCGGGCACCGCCTGAGGCCGGCGGCGCCCGGGACGCGGAAGGTCAGCCCCGGCCGCCGCCGGTGTGCACCTGGAACGCGGCGCGGCGCATCGCCTTGGCGAGTGCCGGGTCGGGGTGGGCGGCGGCGAGCGCCACCAGGACCTGGACGGTACGGGGGTGCCCGACGGCCCGGACCTCTTCGAGCAGCGCCGGGACGGTGCCCTGGACGGCGGAGTCCAGATGCCGCACGAGCAGCCCGGTCTCGCCGTGGTCGGCGACGGCCGCGGCGGTGTCCACCCAGAGCCAGGTGGCCTCCTCACGGCTGAGGACCTCCTGGGCATCGTCCGGGTCGGCTCCCTCGTACTCGGCGAGCCAGAGCAGGGCGTACGGACGGAGCGAGGGGTGGGCGACGACCGCGCGGACCTCGGGCTCGGCCGGGGCTCCGACGACGCGCAGCGCCTCGAAGGCCAGTCCGCGCAGCAGCGCGTCCTCGCCGCGGGCGACGCCGAGGAGTTCGGCGACGGCGCTGGGGACCGTGCGGGCGGCGAGCCAGGCACGGTATTCGGCGCGGGCCGGTCCCGGGGTGAGCGAGGCGCAGCCGAGGAGCATCCCGGCGGCGGGCTGTTCGATGTTCCCGGCCGGGCTCTGCGCGGCGACGCAGATCTGCTCCAGCTTGACCCAGACCGCCCAGTTGCCGAGCGGGGTGAGGGTGGCGTGCCCCGGTTCGAGGGTGAGCGCGCCGACGGCGGCAAGGCCCTCCAGGGCCCAGTCGAGCAGCAGGGCGTTCAGCTCGTCGGAGGGTGCGGCGGCGGGGGCTGCGGGTTCCGTACCGGCCGGTGCGTCCTCGGCGCCGGGGGCGTAGGGCACCTCGCAGCGTTCCTCGTGGAGCTCGGCGACACGCTGGCCGAGAAGGTCCAGGAGGACGGGTACGGGCACGGGTCCGGCCGAGAGCTGGAGGAGCGAGAGGACCTGGGGCACCGCCTCGATCGCCTCGGCGACGGCCGTCGCCTCGACGCCTTCGGGCGAGGCGTGCACGAGCGACCACGCGTCGAAGAGCGCGACCCAGCCGCGGAGCACCGCCGAGTCGTCGCGGTCCCAGGCACGCAGGCGCCAGCCGGGGCGCACCGTGTCGCCGTGCAGCTCGACGAGACCGGCCAGCCGGGCCCGGTCCCAGCCGGCCAGCACCCGGTCGGGGGTGAGCCGCAGCTCGGCGGCGGCGCGGTCGAGATCGGGTGCGGCGAGCGGCGCCGTGCCGGGACTGCCCCCGTCGGCGGTCGCCCAGTGGGCGACCCGCACGTCCGCGGCGAGCACCTGCCTGGCCTGGCGGGCCAGTTCGGTGCGTGGCGGAGTGCCCTCGGGCGGGCGGGGGGCGGGCCTGGTGCGGCGGGTGGTCACGGCCTTGCGCGCCGTGGCGAGGGGTCGCGGGCGGACAAGTCGCAGCCTGGAGTCGCGCGGGTTACGGGACGTCACGGGGAGCAGTCTTGCCTCTGACGGGCCGAAAGCCCAAACGGAGGCTCTGCCGCCTCATCCGAGCGGCCCCGCCCGGCCGTCATCAACCGGGCGGTTTGCCCCCAACTCTCACATCAGGGGCGTGAGAAAGCGTCGGAGGGTTTCCTCGTAGGCGGCTGGGCCGAGGTTCCACATCGACGCGTGGGGCGCGTCGGGCACGGTGTGCAGGGCGACGAGGTCGGGGCGGAGCGCGGCGAGTTCCCGCGAGGGTCCCCAGGGGGCCAGGGTGTCGGCGGGGCCGTGGAAGATCAGCGTCGGAACGCCGAGCACGGTCGGCAGCCTGCCCTGCAGGAGCGGGGTGCCCCGCAGGCCGGTCCTCCCCTGGGCGGCGCGGACGGCGAGCGGCATCAGCGCGGACGGGACGCCCCGGGCCGCGGCGAGGGCGCGCAAGGTGGCCTGCCAGTCCATCACGGGGGAGTCGAGCACGAGGCCGGCGACGCTGTCGCGGAGCGCGGAGTCGACGCAGGCGTGCAGGGCCATGGTGGCGCCGGTGGACCAGCCGAGCAGGACGACCTTCTCGGCGCCGTAGCGGAGGGCGTAGCGGATCGCGGCGTCGAGATCGCGCCATTCCGACGCACCGAGGTGGTCGAGTCCGTCCGGGGAGTGCGGGGCTCCGGCGTCGCCCCGGTGGGCGAGGGCGAGCACCGGGAGACGGAGCGCGTTCAGGAAGCCCATCACGTTCAGGGTGTGTTCGCGCGTGGTGCCGATGCCGTGCAGGGCGATGACCCAGGTGGAGCGGTCGGCGGGGACGTACCAGGCGGGCAGTGCGCCGAGTTCGCCGGGGATCTCCACGTCGTGGTGGACGAGCCCGAGGGCGGTGCCGGGGTCTCCGCGGTGCACCTCGGGGGTGGCCCGGACGCGGGTGCCCGGTTCCAGGGACCCCCGGGTGACGCGTACGAGTCGGCGGACGACGGTGTCGGCGGAGAACGCGGGCTCGTCGGTCACCGGGCCCACGACCGCGTGGACGTCCGGTCCGGCGAGACCCCAGAGTCCGGGACGCAGCGAGGCGAAGGAGCGGGTCAGTGTCACCTGCCCGGGCGCCGTCGCGTGCACGGTCAGGCCGCGGTCGGCCGGGAGGGGGCGGCCGGCGGGGACCGTGAGAGCGGTACCGCCGGCGTATCTGCCGACGGCGACCGCTGCCGCGCCGGCGCCGAGGATCGTGGAGACGGCCGCTGCCGTCGCTGTTGCCGGGCGCACGGCTTCAGTCTTGGGGCAAGGCGGTGCGGGGGGCCAGCGGGATGGGCCGTCCGGTGGGCGCGGCGTGTCGTGCGGCGTGTCGCGCCGGGATGCCGGCGGGGCGTGTGCTGGGGCGTGCGGTGACAGGTTCGCGGAGCGTGTCGTGGGCGGGTCTCAGTCGCCCTGGCCGTAGCCCCGGAGCGCCTCGGTGACCTCGTCCAGCTGGTCCGGGGTGAGCAGGGAGGGGGTGCGGCCGGGGACGGAGCTCGCCGCGAGCCAGACCCGGCAGAGCCATTCCAGCTGGGCGGTGCGGTCGTACGCCTCGTCCAGGCTCGAGCCGTGGGTGACCGTGCCGTGGTTGCGGAGCAGGCAGCCGGTGCGGTCGCGGAGGGCGGTGAGCATGTTCGCCGCGAGTTCAGGGGTGCCGTAGCGGGCGTATCCGGCGGTGCGGACCACGCCGCCGAGCATCGCCGCGGCGTAGTGCACGGGCGGGATCTCGTCGACGAGCGTGGAGACGGCGGTGGCGTGCACGGCGTGCGTGTGGACCACGGCGCGTGCGCCGGTGGAGCGGTAGACGGCGAGGTGGAGCGGGAGCTCGCTGGTGGGAGTGAGGGTGCCGAGGGTGCGGTGACCCGCGAGGTCGACGCCGACGAGTTCCTCGGGTCCCAGCCGGTCGTACGGGACGCCGCTGGGGGTGACCAGCACCGTGTCGCCGACGCGTACCGAGACGTTGCCTGAGGTGCCGACGACGAGCCCGTCCGCCGCCGTCCTGCGGGCCGTGCGGACGAGGTCGTCCCAGGCTGCGGCGAGCGCGCCGGGGCGGGGTTCCTGCCGTGGTGCCGCGTGCTCCTGGGCCATGGACGGGATCATAGGGACCGCCGACCGGGACATCCTGTGAATCGGGGAGCGAACAGGCCGACGCACCGGACGTGACCGGAACGACATTCGGGGGCCGATCCGGGCCTGTCCGGCTTCCTGGCGGGAGAGGGAAATGCTGGTCGAGGGCAGTTCCCCCACCGTTTCCGGAGCCCGGACGGTTCTCTCACGGACGCAAGCGGAATGATCAACGCAATCAGGGGGGCACCACAATGCCCCGCCCAGTTCATCTTCCGTTCACTCAGGTTGCTTACGTTCCACGTGCCAATGACGTCGAACGATTGCCTGGGTAAATGGAACACATCACGCTGCTGCTCGCGATCGTCGTCGCGACAGCTCTCGTGTTCGATTTCACGAACGGTTTCCACGACACCGCCAACGCGATGGCCACCACCATCTCGACCGGCGCCCTGAAGCCCAAGACAGCGGTGGCGATGTCCGCCACCCTCAATCTGGTCGGCGCGTTCCTGTCGGTGGAGGTCGCGAAGACGATCTCCGGCGGGATCGTCGACGAGGACGGTCTGAGAACCGAGGTCATCTTCGCGGCGCTCGTCGGCGCCATCCTGTGGAATCTGGTGACCTGGCTGGTCGGCCTCCCGTCCAGCTCGTCCCACGCCCTCTTCGGCGGACTCATCGGTGCCGCGGTGATGTCCGCGGGCTGGTCCTCGGTCGACGGCGGCACTGTCGTCACGAAGATCCTGCTGCCCGCCGTCGCCGCCCCGCTGGTGGCCGGTGCCGCCTCGATGCTCGCGACGAAGCTGTCGTACCGCGTCAACCGGAACGTCACCGACGAGGCGCAGCTGAAGTCGACGGCCAAGGGCTACCGGGCCGGACAGATCGCTTCGGCCGGTCTCGTCTCGCTGGCCCACGGCACCAACGACGCGCAGAAGACGATGGGCATCATCACCCTGGCGCTCGTCACCGGCGGGGTCCTCTCCCCCGGCTCGAACCCGCCGGTCTGGGTGATCTGCTCGGCCGGTCTGGCCATCGCCCTGGGCACGTACTTCGGCGGCTGGCGCATCATCCGCACCATGGGCAGCGGGCTCACCGACCTCCAGCCGCAGCAGGGCTTCGCGGCCCAGACCAGCGCGGCGACCGTCATCCTGGCCTCTTCGCACCTCGGCTTCTCGCTCTCCACCACCCAGTCCTGCTCCGGCGCGGTGATGGGTGCCGGGCTGGGCCGCAAGGGCGGCACGGTCAAGTGGTCCACCGCGACCCGGATGTTCGTGGCCTGGGGCCTGACGCTCCCGGCGGCGGGTCTGGTCGGCGCGGGTGCCGAGTTCCTGACCCGGCAGGGCACCTGGGGCATCGTGCTGGTCGCGGCCCTGCTCGTCGCCGGCTCCGGCGCCATCTGGATGCTGTCGCGGCGCAAGCCGGTCGATCACACCGACATCGCGGAGGCGGACGCCGACGCGCCCGCCGACGTCGTCACCGCGGCCGTCGCCGCCGTCTCCCCGCCGCCCGCCGGGCTCGCGGTCACCGGCCTCACGGCCACCATCCCGGCCCCCCTCCCCGCCGCGCCCGCCGCGGCGACGACGACCGAACCGGCCCGTCCGCCGGCCGCGGTGTAAGGACTCGACCCATGAAAATCGACTGGGCAGCTCTCGCCACCGTCTTCGGTGTCAGCCTCGTGGTCACCGTGGCACTCGTCGGCTTCTTCAGCCTCGGCGTCGTCGGTCTCGCCAAGCGGGCCGGTACCGCCCTGAGCGGCGGATCGGGTTCGTCGGCCGTACTGGCGCGCACCGGCGCGTACGCCTGCTTCGCGCTGTGCGCGGCGGCGGTCGCGTACGGCATCCATCTGATCGTCGCCTGACGCCCCACCCTCGTACGTCGCTTCACCCCCATCGGGCCGGACACCGCGTGTGTCCGGCCCGATGTGCGTCCGGGCGGGGGTCCGACCCGATGGGGGTGGTCGCGCGGCCGGCCGTGGGGCCGGCCGTGGGCCCGACTGTGGGCCCGGGCACACTTCGGCTCCGCAGGTCAACGGCGAGTTGACGGGCCTTCGCGCTGCGTGGTGGACTGCCGGAGCCATTCACGGCGACAGCAGAGGAAGCCGGTGCGAATCCGGCGCGGTCCCGCCACTGTCACCGGGAAGCGGCGCCCCGACGTCCGTACGACGGACACCGGGGTGGCCGCCGATCCGGGAGCCAGGACACTCTCGTCGCCGTCTCGTCGAACCAGGGCGCGGACCCTGAGTGAGGACATACGCCATGCCCGGCCGCCGTGCGCCCGACCCCCTGTCAGCCTTCTCCGCCGGCCCGGGACCGCTCCGTCGCACGGCGGGCTGAGCCGTGCGTGCGGACAACCGCGTCTTCGCGTACGGCGCCACCGCCGGGCTGATCGCCGACCGTCTGCTCGGTGACCCTCGCCGGGGCCATCCGGTCGCCGGGTTCGGCCTGGCCGCCGCCGCCGTGGAGAAACGCCTGTGGCGGGACCACCGGGGCCGGGGTGCGCTGCACACACTGGTGTGCGCCGGGGGCGCCGTGGGGGCCGCCGTGCTCGCCTCCCGTGCCGTGCGCCGCAGTCCCGCCGCCGCCGTCGCGCTGACGGCGGCCGTCACCTGGTCCGTCGTCGGCGGCACCTCGCTGGGCCGCGAGGCCAGGACCATCGGCGCGGCGCTGGACGCCGGGGACGTCGAGGCCGCCCGGCGGCGGCTCCCGCACCTGTGCGGGCGCGACCCGCAGGCGCTCGACGCCCCGGGGATCGCCCGCGCCGTCGTGGAGTCCGTCGCCGAGAACACCTCGGACGCCGTCGTCGGCGCCCTGGTGTGGGGCGCCCTGGGCGGGGTCCCGGGGCTCGTCGGCTTCCGTGCCGTGAACACCCTGGACGCGATGGTCGGCCACCGTTCGCCGCGCCACCGCCGCTTCGGATGGGCCTCGGCCCGGCTGGACGACGTCGCGGGCTGGCCCGGCGCCCGGCTCACCGCGGCGCTGGCCACCGTCGCCGGGGGAAACCCGGGGCAGGCCGTGAGGGCCTGGCGCGCGGACGCGGGCCGGCATCCGAGCCCGAACGCGGGCCCGGTGGAGGCCGCGTTCGCCGGGGCACTCGGCGTCCGGCTGGGCGGGACCCTCGCGTACGGCGGGCGGGTCGAGCACCGGCCGGTGCTGAACGGAGCCGAGGGGCGGGCCGTGGAGGCCGGAGACATCGAACGCGCGGTGCGGCTGTCGCGCCGGGTGAGCGCGCTGGCCCTGGCCGTCTGCGTCGCCGGCCGGCTGGCGGCGGGGCGGCCGGCGGCACGCACGAGTACGGAACGAGGACGGGCATGAGCGCCGGGAACACGAAGAAGGGCGGCGGGCTGCTCGTCGCCGGGACCACCTCGGACGCCGGGAAGAGCGTCGTCACCGCGGGGATCTGCCGGTGGCTGGTGCGGCAGGGGGTGAAGGTCGCGCCGTTCAAGGCACAGAACATGTCGCTGAACTCCTTCGTGACGAGGGAGGGCGCCGAGATCGGGCGGGCGCAGGCCATGCAGGCGCAGGCCGCCCGGGTCGAGCCGTCGGCGCTGATGAACCCGGTGCTGCTCAAGCCCGGTGGCGACCGGTCCAGCCAGGTCGTGCTGATGGGCAAGCCGGTGGGCGAGATGAGCGCGCGCGGCTACCACGGGGGCCGTCAGGAATCGCTGTTCGGCACGGTCGTGGACTGCCTGGAGCGGCTGAGGGGAACGTATGACGCCGTGATCTGCGAAGGGGCGGGCAGTCCGGCCGAGATCAATCTGCGGCGCACCGACATCGTGAACATGGGTGTGGCGAGGGCCGCGCGGTTCCCCGTGCTGGTCGTCGGCGACATCGACCGGGGCGGGGTGTTCGCCTCGTTCTTCGGTACGACGGCGCTGCTGAGCCCCGAGGACCAGGAGTTGATCGCGGGTTATCTGGTCAACAAGTTCCGCGGTGACGTGTCGCTGCTGGAGCCGGGCCTCGACATGCTGCTGGGTCTGACCGGGCGACGGACCTACGGGGTGCTGCCGTTCACCCACGGTCTCGGCATCGACGAGGAGGACGGGCTGCGGGTGTCGCTGCGCGGGACCGTCCGGGAGTCCGTCGTGGCGCCGCCGCTCGGCGAGGACGTGCTGCGGATCGCGGTGTGCGCGGTGCCGCTGATGTCGAACTTCACCGATGTGGACGCGCTGGCCGCCGAACCGGGCGTGATCGTGCGGTTCGTGGACCGGCCGGAGGAACTGGCCGACGCGGACCTGGTCGTGGTGCCCGGTACCCGGGGCACCGTGAAGGCGCTTCAGTGGCTGCGCGCCCGGGGGCTCGCGGACGCCCTCGTCCGGCGGGCGGCCGAGGGCCGTCCGGTGCTGGGGATCTGCGGCGGTTTCCAGGTGCTGGGCGAACGGATCGAGGACGAGGTCGAGTCGCGGGCCGGGGTGGTCGAGGGGCTGGGCCTGCTGCCGGTACGCGTCCGGTTCGCGCGGGAGAAGACCCTCGCCCGGCCGGTCGGCACGGCGCTCGGCGAGCCGGTGGAGGGGTACGAGATCCACCACGGCGTCGCCGACACGCACGGCGGCGAACCGTTCCTGGACGGGTGCCGGGTGGGCCAGGTGTGGGGGACGCACTGGCACGGGTCGCTGGAGAGCGACGCGTTCCGGCGGGCCTTCCTGACGGAGGTCGCGCGGGCTTCTGGGCGGCGGTTCGCGGTCGCCCCGGACACGAGTTTCGCGGCGCTGCGCGAGGAGCAGCTCGATCTGCTGGGCGACCTGATCGAGGAGCACGCGGACACCGACGCCCTGTGGCGGCTGATCGAGGAGGGCGCGCCGAAGGGGCTGCCGTTCGTCGGCCCGGGCGCGCCGGTGCTGCCGGGGGCGGGGGCCGACGTGGGGGCCGTACCGGCGCCGGGCGCACTGAGTACGGACGTTTCCGACACCGCCCCGTCCACCACCCCGTCCACCGTCCCGTCCGGCACCGTCCCGTCCGGCAACATCCCGTCCGGCAACATCCCGTCCGAAACCGTCCCGGACACCTCTCTGGAGGCCTTGTGAGCACGCCGTATCCGTTCACCGCGATCGTCGGCCAGGACGACCTGAGGCTCGGGCTGCTGCTGAACGCCGTGTCGCCTGCGGTCGGCGGGGTGCTCGTACGCGGCGAGAAGGGCACCGCCAAGTCGACCGCCGTACGGGCGCTCGCGGCCCTGATGCCGGAGGTAGCGGTCGTGCCGGGCTGCCGGTTCTCCTGCGATCCGGCCTCCCCCGACCCGGCGTGCCCGGACGGTCCGCACGCGGCGGCGCCCGGCGCCTCGCGGGCGGCACGGACGGTGGAGCTGCCGGTCGGCGCCTCCGAGGACCGGCTGGTCGGGGCGCTCGACATCGAACGGGCGCTCGCCGAGGGCGTGAAGGCCTTCGAGCCGGGTCTGCTGGCCGACGCGCACCGGGGCATCCTCTACGTGGACGAGGTCAACCTCCTCCACGACCACCTGGTGGACCTGCTGCTGGACGCGGCGGCGATGGGTGCCTCGTACGTGGAGCGCGAGGGCGTATCCGTACGGCACGCGGCACGATTCCTGCTGGTCGGCACGATGAACCCGGAAGAGGGCGAGCTGCGGCCCCAGTTGCTGGACCGGTTCGGGCTGACCGTGGAAGTGGCAGCGTCCCGGGACACCGATCAGCGGGTGGAGGTCGTGCGGCGGCGCCTCGCGTACGACGACGATCCGGCGGCCTTCGCGGCGGCGTGGGCCGACGAGGAGAACGCGCTGCGCGGGCGGATCACCGCGGCCCGCGCCCTGCTCCCCGGGGTCGTGCTCGGGGACGGGGCGCTGCGGCGGATCGCCGCGACCTGCGCGGCGTTCGAGGTCGACGGGATGCGCGCGGACATCGTGATGGCCCGGACCTCGACCGCGCTGGCCGCCTGGGCGGGCCGCGACGAGGTGACCGCCGACGACGTGCGGCAGGCCGCCCTGCTGGCGCTGCCGCACCGGCGGCGGCGCAATCCCTTCGACGCCCCGGGGCTCGACGAGGAGAAGCTCGACGACACGCTCCGGGAGGCCGCCGAGGAGGAGGCCCGCCGGGACGAGCGGGACGGCACCCCCGGCGGTGACCCCGACCCGGACCCCGATCCCGACCCGGACGGGCCGGGCGACGACGGCGGTCCCGGCGGCGGGGTGCCTCCGCAGGGAGGCGGCCCCGAGCAAGCGCCTTCGCCCTCGGGCGCGGACGCCCCGGCGGGCGAACCGGGTGGACCGGGCGAACCGGGTGGACCTGGCGGGCAGAACGGGCCGGGCTCCGGGGCGGGCGGCGAGCAGCAGCCGGTCGCGGCGGCCGAGCCGTTCCGTACGAGGACGCTGAGCGTCCCGGGCCTCGGCGAGGGCGCGGCGGGCCGCCGGTCGCGGGCCCGTACCGAGCACGGCCGGACGACCGGCGCGCGGCGTCCGCAGGGTGCGCTGACCAAGCTGCACCTGGCCGCGACCGTGCAGGCGGCGGCCCCGCACCAGCGGGCGCGCGGCCGTTCGGGACGGGGGCTCGTGGTGCGCCGGGACGATCTGCGGCAGGCGACGCGGGAGGGGCGTGAGGGGAACCTCGTGCTCTTCGTGGTGGACGCCTCCGGGTCGATGGCGGCCCGCCGGAGGATGAGCGCGGTGAAGGGCGCGGTGCTGTCGCTGCTCCTCGACGCGTACCAACGGCGGGACAAGGTGGGCCTGGTGACGTTCCGGGGGCGGGACGCCGAGCTGGTGCTGCCGCCGACCTCGTCGGTGGACGCGGCGGCGGTCCGGCTGGAGACCCTGCCGACCGGCGGGCGTACCCCGCTCGCGGCGGGTCTGCTGAAGGCGCACGACGTACTGCGGGTGGAGCGGATGCGCGACCCGTCGCGGCGTCCGCTGCTCGTGGTGGTGACGGACGGCCGGGCCACCGGTGGTCCGGAGCCGGTGGCGCTGGCCGCGCGGGCGGCAAGGCTGCACGCCGCCGAGGGCACCGCGTCCGTGGTGGTGGACTGCGAGTCGGGGATCGTACGCCTCGGGCTCGCCGCACAGCTCGCCCGCGACCTGGGAGGCACCGCCGTCACGCTCGACGAACTGCGGGCCGACTCGATCGCCGGGCTGGTCAAGGATGTCAGAGCAGCCGGGAGGGCCGCGTAATGCCGCAGGGACAGCCGACTTCGGTACCGGACGACGGGCTCACCACCCGTCAGCGCCGCAACCGTCCGCTCCTCCTGGTCCACACCGGGATCGGCAAGGGGAAGTCGACCGCCGCCTTCGGGCTGGCGCTCCGCGCCTGGAACCAGGGCTGGCCGATCGGGGTGTTCCAGTTCGTCAAGTCGGCGAAGTGGAAGGTCGGCGAGGAGAACGCGCTGAAGGTTCTCGGGGCCAGCGGCGAGGGCGGCACGGTCGCCTGGCACAAGATGGGCGAGGGCTGGTCCTGGGTCCAGCGCGGGCCCTCCGGGGAGAACGACAACACGGCGAACGAGGAGAAGGCCCGCGAGGGCTGGGCGCAGGTCAAGCGCGACCTCGCCGCCGAGACGTACAAGCTGTACGTGCTGGACGAGTTCGCGTATCCGCTGCACTGGGGGTGGATCGACACCGAGGACGTGGTCGAGACGCTGGCGAACCGTCCCGGTACCCAGCACGTGGTGATCACCGGCCGCAACGCCCCGCAGGCGCTGCTGGACGCCGCGGATCTGGTGACCGACATGTCGAAGGTGAAGCACCCGATGGACGCGGGTCAGAAGGGCCAGCGAGGCATCGAGTGGTGAACGGCCCCCGGAACACGCCCCGTCTGGTGATCGCCGCCCCGGCCTCCGGCAGCGGCAAGACCACCGTCGCCACCGGGCTGATGGCCGCCTTCGCCGCGCGCGGGCTCGCCGTCTCCCCGCACAAGGTGGGCCCCGACTACATCGATCCCGGCTACCACGCGCTGGCGACCGGGCGGCCGGGCCGCAACCTCGACGCCTACATGTGCGGGACCGGTCTGATCGGGCCGCTCTTCGCGCACGGGTCGGCGGGCGCGGACCTGGCGGTGGTGGAGGGGGTGATGGGCCTCTTCGACGGGGCCTCCGGGCAGGGCGAGCTGGCGTCGACGGCGCAGGTGGCGAAGTTGCTGCGGGCGCCGGTGGTGCTGGTGGTCGACGCCTCCTCGCAGTCGCGTTCGGTGGCGGCCCTGGTGCACGGCTTCGCCGCCTGGGACCCCGGGGTGCGGATCGGCGGGGTGATCCTCAACAAGGTGGCCTCCGACCGGCACGAGGCGCTGCTGCGGGACGCCCTGGAGGAGTCCGGTCTGCCGGTCCTCGGGGTGCTGCGGCGGGTCGCGCAGGTGGAGACCCCGTCCCGCCATCTGGGGCTGGTGCCCGTGGCCGAGCGGCGTACGGACGCCGTGGACGCGGTGGCGGCGATGGGCGAACGCGTCCGCGCCGGCTGCGACCTGGAGGCGCTGCTGGCGCTGGCCCGCACCGCTCCCCCGCTGGACGCCGAGGCGTGGGAGCCGGAGCGGTACGAGCTCTCCGGGCAGCGGCCGGTGGTCGCCGTGGCGGGCGGGGCGGCGTTCACGTTCGCGTACGCCGAACACGCCGAGCTGCTCACGGCGGCGGGCGCGGAGGTCGTCCCCTTCGACCCGCTGCACGACGAGAAGCTGCCCGACGGCACGGCCGGACTGGTCATCGGGGGCGGTTTCCCGGAGGTGTACGCCCCCGAACTGTCGGCCAACGAACCGCTGCGCCGCGCGGTCACCGCGCTCGCGAAGAGCGGGGCGCCGGTGGCGGCGGAGTGCGCGGGGCTGCTCTACCTGGCACGTGAGCTGGACGGCAGGCCGATGTGCGGGGTGCTCGACGCGAGCGCCCGGATGTCGGATCGCCTGACGCTCGGTTACCGGGAGGCGGTGGCGGTCGCGGACAGCTCGCTCGCCTCGGCCGGAACCCGGGTGCGCGGCCACGAGTTCCACCGCACCGTGCTGGAGCCCGGCTCCGGCCCCGTACCGGCCTGGGGGATGCATCTGCCGGAACGCCGGGTGGAGGGCTTCGTCGAGGGCGGGGTGCACGCGAGCTATCTGCACACCCACTGGGCGGCGGCGCCGCGGATGGCCCGGCGGTTCGTGGAGCGGTGCGGTCGAAGGCTGTCCCCGGTGCGCTGAGCGGACCCTCCCCGGGTACGGAAGGGATGCTCGCTCAGTCCGCGATGCCGACGACCAGCCAGATGAACCCGACCCCGCCGATCGTGCAGAGCACGGTGGAACGCGCCGGGTGGTCGTGGTGGGCCTCGGGCAGGATCTCGGCCGCGGCGAGGTAGAGCAGCGCGCCGCTGAAGAATCCGAGATATCCGCCGAGCAGTTCCTCCGGAAGAGTGAACACCAGGGTGGTCGCCGCGCCCACGATCGGGGCGATCGCGTCCGCGAAGAGCATGAAGAACGCCTTGCGGCGATTGTTCCCGTAGAGACTGGTAAGGGTGTAGGTGTTGAATCCGTCGGCGAAGTCGTGGGTGATGACGGCCAGCGCGACGGCGGCCCCCATCCCGGCGCCGACTTGGAAGGCGGCACCGAGCGCCACCCCGTCCATCAGGCTGTGGCCCACCATCGCGGCCGCCGCCGTCAGCCCCACCTGGGGAACGCGTTCCTCGCCCGCCCCGTGTGCCGCCTGGCGTACGGCGAGCAGACGCTCCACCAGATGGGCCACCAGGAAGCCCCCCACGAACAACAGCAGGGCGGCGGGCACCCCCGCCACGGGCCGCCCCGCCGCGTCGATCGCCTCCGGCAGGAGGTCGAGGCCGACCACGCCGAGCATCAGCCCGCCGGCGAAGCCGAGCACCAGGTGGCGGCGGTCGGTGACGCGTTGCGCGACCCAGCCGCCGGCCAGAGTCATCAGGAACGCGCCGAGCGCGACGAACACCGCCATGGGCCCTTGCTAGCCGATCGGCCCCCTTGCCCGCATCTCCGCAGGAGCGCCGTACGCCCCGCCGTCGTCCCCCCAGGACCCGGCGCGGGCGGCCCGTACGAAAGGACTTCCCGTGACCGTAAGCGCAGGGTCCGCAGACCACACCGCCGCACCCGCCTCGGGGGCGGCGCTCGTCGTGGGCGTCGGCGCCCGCCGGGGCGTCGCGGGCGAGGAGGTGTCCGCGCTGATCGAACAGGTGCTGCGGACGGCGGGGCTGGCGGTCTCCGACGTGGTCGAACTGGCCACCGTCGAAGCGAAGACCGTGGAGCCGGGCATCGTGGCGGCGGCGGCCCGTCTGGGGGTTCCGCTGCGCGGCCGGTCGGCGGCGGAGCTGACCCGGGTGCCGGTGCCCGGGGCGTCCGAGGAGGTCGGCGCACTGGTCGGTACGCCTTCGGTGGCGGAGGCCGCGGCACTCTGCGCGGCGGACGAACTGGTGGTGCCGAAGACGAAGTCGGCGCGGGTGACCTGTGCGGTGGCCCGCCGCGGCGGGCCACGCGCGGTTCTCCCGGAAGCGGAATCTTCCGTCGCCCCGGTGACGGAAGGCGCCGCGCCCCTCACCATGGCTGCCATGACTCCCCCCACGCGGTACATCGAGAGCGGCGGACCCGACCTGCGTCACCACGGCGACGCGGAGGTACGCGGCCGGCAACTGACCGATCTCGCCGTGAACGTCCGGACGAACACCCCGCCGCACTGGCTGCGGGAACGCATAGCGGCCTCCCTCGGCGGGCTCGCCGCCTACCCCGACGGCGCCGCGGCTCGCCCCGAGCGAGACGCAGTGGGTCGACGCCCTCCTGTCGGAGCCGGCCGTGCTCGCCGAGGACCACTACGTCCTGCAGCGCATGGTGCTCT